>CAMBRC010000049.1 GCA_945869965.1 Asaia bogorensis | reverse complement strand
CAGCAGGGGGCCGAGCCCCCTGCACCCTCATATATAGGGGGCCTGGGGCGACGCCCCAGCGGGGTCCAGGGGCAGCGCCCCTGGCCTTTCTCCCCTAGTTCAGCAGCCCAGCGTTGGTCATCGCCTCCCGCACCCGTGCCCGCGTGCCTTCGCCCGGGGGGGCGAGCGGCAGGCGCACGGTCTCGGCGGTAAGGCCGAGCAGCGAGGCGGCGTATTTGATCGGGCCGGGCGAGGTTTCGCTGAACAGCGCGTCATGCAGCGGCATCAGCCGGTCCTGGATCGCCATGGCGTCCTTGATGCGGCCTTCGCTCCAGGCGACGTGCATCGAGCTGCACAGGCGCGGCGCGATGTTGCCGGTGACCGAGATGCAGCCATGGCCGCCGCCGGAGAGGAACGCCAGGATGGTGGCATCTTCGCCCGACATCTGGGCGAAGCCCTCGCCGCAGGTGGCCCGCGTGTGGTACGGGCGGGCGAGGTCGTTGGTGGCGTCCTTCACGCCGACGATGTTGGGGATCTTGGCGATCCGCGCCATCGTTTCGACAGTGATGTTGACCACCGAGCGGCCGGGGATGTTGTAGACGATGATTGGAATGTCCACCGCCTCCGCCACCGCCTTGAAGTGCAGGTAGAGGCCTTCCTGGGTCGGCTTGTTGTAGTACGGCGTGACCAGCATGGCGGCATCCGCGCCGGCGGCCTTGGCGTGTTTGGTGAGGTCGATCGCCTCGGCGGTGCTGTTGGAGCCGGTGCCGGCGATGACCGGCACGCGGCCCTTGGCCACCGAGAGGGCGACCTCGACCACGCGCTTGTGCTCGGCATGCGTGAGGGTGGGGGATTCGCCGGTGGTGCCGGTGGGGACCAGGCCGTTGGTGCCTTCACGGATCTGCCAGTCCACCAGGGCCTCGAGTTTTTTCTCGTCGATCGATCCATCCGTGCGCATCGGCGTGATCAGGGCAACGTAAGACCCTTTGAACATCTGCGTCCTCCGGTTGGATTGGCCCCCGGCCGGCGGCTGGGGGACGCAGAAGCTAATGCCGCGGGGGATGCAGGGCAAGGCCGGGCGCGGTAGGATGGGCCATGCAATCCTGGTCCGACATGACGATTCGCACTTTTCTGATGGTCGCCGCACTCGTCGTGGCGCCGCCGGTGTTCGCCCAGGAGGGCGGGCCAATGGCGCATGTGCGCGCCGATCGCTGGGCCGAGGCGGCGGCCAGCGTGGCCGCCCATCCCGATCCCGTGGCGCGCAAGCTGGTGGCGTGGCTGCGGCTGATGGCGCCGGGGGCGGCGCGGGTGGACGAGATCGGCGGGTTCATCGCGGAGAATCCCGACTGGCCGTTGGGCAGCACGCTCGCGCGCCGGCGTGACGAGGCGTTGGCACTGGAGCCCGATCCCGCCCTGGTGCGGGCCGAATGCCAGCGGGCGGCGCCTGCGGTGACGGCGGCGCTGTTGCGCTGTGCCGATGCGTTGGCCGGGCCGGCGGCGGAGGCGATGCTGCGGACGGCCTGGGCGACGGCGCCGGGGGATGCGGCGTGGGAGACGCGGTTCATCGCGCGCTGGGCCAGTGTACTGACCCCCGCCGATCATCTGCGGCGGTTCCAGGCATTGTCGTGGAGCGATCTCGCGGGCGCGCGGCGGCAGGCCGACCGGCTCGACCGCGGCTATCAGTTGAGCGCCGAGGCCCGGCTGGCGCTGCGCCGCGATGATCCCGGAGCGCCGGGGCTGGCGGGCGCGGTGCCGATGGCGCAGCGGGCCGATCCCGCGTTGTTCCTGGATCTCGCGCGCTATCTGCGCCGGGCGAGCCGGGATGACGAGGTGGCGGCGCTTTGGCGGGCGCAGGGGACTGCCGCCGAGCGGGCAGCGCCGGCCGAGCGCCGGGCGGCGTTCTGGGACGAGCGCAACCTGATGGTCCGCCGCCGGTTGCGCCAGGGCGATGATGCCGGCGCTTATGCCATTGCGGCGGGCCACGCCCAGGCTGGTGAGCAGCGCACCGATGCCGAGTTCCTGGCCGGCTTTGTGGCGCTGCGCCGGCTCAAGGACGCGCGCGCCGCCAATGGGCATTTCGAGGCACTGGCGGCGGCATCGCGGGCGGCGATCACCCAGGGGCGGGCGCAATACTGGCTCGGCCGCGCCGCACCGGCGCCGGAGGGGCGGATCGCGGCGTTCCAACGCGCCGCCAGTTGGACCAGCACGTTCTATGGCCAGTTGGCCGCCCATGCGCTGGAGCCGGGCGAGCGGGCCTTTGCCGCGCGGGTGGCGGCGGCACGCGATCCGCAGGCCGATGGCAGCCGGGCATTGGACCTGGCCGGGCGCGAGTTGGCCCGGGCGGCGACGCTGTTGGTGGCATGGGGCGAACCGCGGCGGGCGGCGGCGTTCCTGTTGCAGTTGTATGAGGTCTCGCCCGATCCGCCGGACCGGGCGTTGGCGGCGCGGCTGGCAGCCGGGCTTGGCCTCACCGAAACCTCGGTCAGCATCGCGCGGCGGGCCGGGCGGGACGGGGTGATGCTGCCGGAAGTCGGCTGGCCGACCGTGCTGGCGGTGCCGGCCCAGCCGGTCGATCCCGCGATAACGCTGGCGATCATCCGCCAGGAGAGCAATTTCGACACCGGCGCGGTGAGCCCGGCGGGCGCGCGCGGGCTGATGCAGCTGATGCCGGGGACGGCGGCGCTGGTGGCCAAGGGGCTGGGCATTTCTGCACCGCTGCCGGCGCTGACCAGCGATCCCGCGCTGAACATGCGGCTGGGCACCACCTATCTGCGCGGGCTGCTGGACCAGTTCGACAGCAATATCGCCATGGCGGCGGCGGGCTACAATGCCGGGCCGCGCCGGGTGGTGGACTGGATCGAGCTGAACGGCGATCCGCGCATTGCGGGAGTAGACATCATTGATTGGATCGAGCTGATCCCGTTCTCGGAGACGCGCAACTATGTGCAGCGGGTGGTGGAGAACACGGTGATCTACCGGGCGCGCGCGGGCACGACCCAGCCGCACCCGCTGGCGCCATGGCTGCGCTGATCGGGCGTACGGTTTCGGCCTGGGACGGGCTGGCGCTGCATGTCCATGACTGGGGCCCGGTGGGCGATGCGCCGGCACTGTTGTGCCTGCCGGGGCTGGTGCGGACCGGGGCGGATTTTGCCGATCTGGCCGGACGATATGGGGCGGGTCGGTATGGCGCGGGTCGGTATGGGGCGGGGCGGCGGGTGGTTTCGCTGGATTACGCCGGGCGCGGGGCGTCCGGGCGGGCGGCATCGGTGGAGCGTTATGCCCCCGAGGCATGCTTGCGCGACGTGCTGGATGTGTGTTCGGCGCTGCATCTGCACCGGGCCATCGTCATCGGCACCAGCCTTGGCGGATTGCTCGCCATGGCGCTGGGTGTTGCCCGGCCGGGCATGTTGGCCGGCGTGGTGCTGAACGATATCGGGCCGGAGGTGGGCAGCGCGGGGCTCGATATTGTGCGCCACCATGTCGCCGATGATCCCGCGCTGCCGGGGCTGGCGGAAGCGGCGGCGCATCTGCGGGCGCGGCTGGCGGACCTGTCGCTGTCGGGCGAGACGGAGTGGCAGCGCTTCGCCGGCCTGACCTATGCCCAGGGGCCGGATGGGCGGTTTCATCCACGCTGGGATACCCGCATCGCAGCACTGGTTGGCCGCAAGGTGCCACCGCTTTGGCCGCTGTTCCATACCTTGGCGGGGGTGAAGCTGCTGCTGGTGCATGGTGGGCGCAGCACCATCCTGACGACGGCCACGGTTGATCGGATGCGGGCTGCGCGGCCGGACATGGGTTATGCCGTCGTTCCGGACTCCGGGCATGCGCCGACGCTGAACGAGCCGGCGGTGGTGGCGGCGCTCGACGGGTTTTTGGCGGCATGAAACGCGGCCCGGCGTTCTGGATCGCGTGCGGCCTTGGCAGCGGCCTGGTGCCCAAGGCGCCCGGCACGGCCGGCTCGCTGGCGGCGCTGGTGTCGGGCATGGCGCTATTGGCGATCAGCCCGGCGTTGCTGCCGCTGGCCGCGGCGGGCGCGGTCGTCGGCGGGTTGTGGGCGATCCAGGCCTGCGGCGCGGAGGGCGAGCCGGGCGGCGATCCCGGCTGGGTGGTGATCGACGAGTTTGCCGGGCAATGGATCGCCATGTTGCCGCTGGTGCTGCTGGCGAATGCGCATGTGTGGAACATGCCATCGCTGGCATTGGGTTTTGTCGCTTTCCGGGCGCTGGATATCCTCAAGCCCGGTCCGATCGGCTGGGCCGACCGGCAGGCGGGGGCGGCGGGGATCATGGCGGATGACGTGATCGCCGGGGCGTTCGCCGCGGGGATTGTCATGGCCGCGCAGACATTGTTGCCTGCCTTGTTCAGCAGCTAGATCAGGAGAACGCCATGGCCACGACGGTGCTTGCAATCAACGGCGAGAATTTCCTGATCAACGGCACGCCGACCCATGCCGGGCGGCATTTCAGGGGCCGGTCGATCGCGGGAAAACTGTTCATCTCGCGGATGGCCAATGCGACGGTGGATGACCGCAATGGCGCGACCATCGGCGCCTGGTCCTATGCCGATGGTCCCTGGAGTGCCGAGCGCAACACGACGGCGTTCATCGCCGCCCTGCCGAGCTATCGGCGCAGCGGATTGGATGCCGTGGCGATCAACCTGCAAGGCGGCAGCCCGCAGGGGTATTCCTGGCACCAGCCCTGGCGGCTATCGGGGTTTGCGCCGGATGGCACGCCGTACCCGGGCACGTTCGAGCGGGCGGCGCGGGTGATCCGGGCGGCCGACGCGCTGGGGATGGTGGTCAATCTCGGGCTGTTCTACGGCTGGGCGACCCAGGCGATGGACGACGAGGCGGCGATCCTGCGCGCGGCCGGGGCGACGCTGGACTGGCTGGCCGGGCTGGGTGCGGGCAACGTGCTGCTGGAGATCGGCAACGAGATCGACAACCGGTCCTTCGTGCATCCGGTGTTGCAGCCGGGACGCTGCGCCGAGCTGTTCGCCATCGCGCGGGCGCGCTGTCCCGGTTTGCTGGTGAGCACCAGCTACAATGGCGGGGTGGTGCCGCCGGATCATCTGCTGGCGGTCAGCGACTATGTGCTGCTGCATGGCAACAACGTGGAAGCGCCGGACGGCATTCGCGCCCAGGTGGCGGCGACGCGGGCGAGGGCTGCGTATCGCGGGCAGCCGATCCTGTACAACGAGGACGACCACTACGACTTCGACCAGCCGGACAACAACTTTGTGGCGGCGGTGGCGAGCGGCGCGGGCTGGGGCTATTTCGATTATCGCCGCATCCGTGAGCGCTTCGAGGATGGCTACCAGTCGTTGCCGGTGGACTGGACGATCACAGGTGCGCGCAAGCGCGGGTTCTTCACCCTTTTGGCCGAGGTGACCGGGGCCGAGCCGCCGTTGTGATCGATGATGCGATCCTGGCGCAGGCCGCGGCGCTGGTGGCGCGCTGCCGGGCCGCGGGGGTGATGGTGGTGACCGCCGAGAGCCTGACCGGCGGGTTGATCGCGGCGGCGCTATCGGCGATCGAGGGAAGTTCGGCGGTGCTGGACCGTGGGTTCGTCACCTACAGCAACCTGGCGAAGCACGAGATGCTGGGCGTGCCGATGGCGATGATCACCGGCCATGGCGCGGTCAGCGAGGCAGTGACGCGTGCGATGGCCGAGGGGGCGCTGTCGCGGTCGCGGGCGCAACTGGCGGTGGCGGTGACCGGGATGGCTGGGCCGGGCGGCGGGACGGCGGACAAGCCGGTGGGGCTGGTGTGGTTTGGTTGCGCGCGGGCGGGGCAGGCAACGGTGGTGGCGCGGCAGGTGTTTGCCGGCGATCGCACGGCAGTTCGGCAGGCGACGGTGGCGGCGGCTATGGCGATGTTGAGCGCGCGGATTTGAGCCGACGCGGCTTTCGGCACGATCGTTTCTTGAACCCGCAGCGCGGCAGCCCCACCTAGGCTTGACCCGGATCCGGGCCCCTCTGACGGCGCTGTCGCCGTGATGTCGGATCCTTCACCTGCTTTCTCGCTTTGGCGGGGAGCATCTGGAGGTCGATATGGAGTGGTTGAACGCCGCAATCATTGCGGACGTGATGGGGCAGCCCGCCTGGATATGGCTCCTCTTCGTCGGAATTGTCCTCACCTTGCTCGTGCTCGATCTCGGCGTGCTGCAGAAGCGCATGCAGGCGATCGGGGTGCGGCAGAGCCTGCTCCTCAGCGCGTTCTATATCGGCGCCGGATTGCTGTTCGGTGTGTGGATCTGGTTCAGCCAGGGGTCCCAGAGCGGCATGGAGTACCTCACCGGATTCCTCATCGAGAAGTCGCTGTCGCTGGACAACGTCTTCGTGATTTCCTTGATCTTTGGCTATTTCGCGGTGCCGCCGGCCTATCAGCACCGGGTGCTGTTCTGGGGCATCCTGGGTGTGATCGTCATGCGCGCGATCATGATCAGCCTGGGTGCTGCCGTGGTGACGAATTTCTCCTGGGTGCTGTATCTGTTCGGCGCGTTCCTGGTGCTGACCGGCATCAAGATGCTGATGCCAACAGACAAGCCCTACAACGTTGCGGATTCGCGTATTCTGAAGTTCATCCGCCGCTTCATGCGCGTGACCGACGAGTACCACGGCAATCGCTTTTTCGTGCGGCAGCCGGATCCGGCGACCGGCAAGTTGGTCCGGGTCGCCACGCCGCTTTTCATGGCGCTGATGTTGGTGGAGGCGGCCGACCTGGTGTTCGCGGTCGACTCGGTGCCGGCGATCTTTGCCATCACCTCCGATCCCTATATCGTCTATACGTCGAACATCTTCGCCATCCTTGGCCTGCGGGCGCTGTACTTTGCGCTGGCGGCCATGGTGCATCGCTTCTATGCGCTGAAGTATGCGCTGGCGCTGGTGCTGGTGTTCATCGGCGGCAAGATCTTCTGGAACCAAATCATGGGCAAGCTTGACCCGGCGATCTCGCTGTCGGTCACCATCGCGCTGCTGGCTGGCGGGATCGCCTGCTCGCTGCTGCGCCCGGCGACACGAACGCCGGCCGCACCTTGATGACTGATGCACTGCCAGACCCGGCGACGACCGCGCCCGCGCCGCATCTCTCGGCTTCCAGCAGGATGACGGCGCTGGCGGAGCGGGCCGCGGTCCTTGGGACCCAACGCGTGGCGGTCAGCGAGGCGGTGGACACGCTCGGCGACGCTGGCCTGGGCATGACGCTGCTGCTGCTGATGCTGCCGGTGTTCATCGCAATCCCCGGCTTGCCGGTGGGCATCGTCTTTGGCTTCTTCGTCGCCATTCTGGGGGTCCAGATGGCGATGGGTGCCCACACGCTGCGGCTGCCCCAAGCCGTGCGCACGCGCACCCTGGCCGCCGCACAGGTGGTGCGGATGGCGGGCACCGCGTCAGGTTGGCTGCGTCGCGCAGAACACCTGTTGCGGCCCGGGCGCCTGCCCATGCTGACCACCGGCGTGGCACAGCGGATGCTCGGCGTGGTGCTGGTGTTGCAAGGCATAGCCCTGGCGGTGCCGATTCCGTTCGGCAACCATCCGCCGGCGCTCGCCGTTGTGGCGATCGGATTGGGATTGATGGAGCGGGACGGCCTGCCGATCGCGCTGGGGCTGGCCATTTCCGTACTGGCGATTGGCTGGAACCTCTTGCTGATCATGGCAGGTGTCGAGGTTCTGGCATGGGTGTTGCAGTTCATCGGCTGGTAGGATCGGCCCGCGCGGTAAGACGCCGGACTGGGTTTGACCACCTGCTGGTTGTGCTTGTGACGCAGCCCGCGTCGCGCCTTTCACCTATCGATTCGTGCCCATGGCTCTGATGTTGTGAGGCGGTTCCACCGCCGCCAGAAGGAACACCGCCGACGATGGACAAGAAAACCACTTTTAACGTCTGGTATTTCGCCGCCGCCCTGGCCGGCATCCTGCTGTTGCAGGCGTTCATCGCCAGCTTTACCGGCGTCAAGCCGATCGCCTACAGCGAGTTCCAGCACCTTCTGCGCGATGGCCGCGTCGCCGAGGTGGCGGTTTCGGACCGCTTCATCTCCGGCGCGGTGAAGGAGGCGTTCCCGTCCGGCGAGACGCGCTTCACCACGACGCGGGTGGACGAGGATTTCGCCGAGCAGCTTGGCAAGTTCAACGTCAAGGTGAGCGGAACGATCGAGAGCACCTTCCTGCGCGACCTGCTCTCCTGGGTGGTGCCGGTGGTGCTGTTCGGCGCCGTCTGGTTCTTCCTGATGCGCAAGATGTCGGGCGGGATGGGCGGCGGGCTGATGTCGATTGGCAAGTCCAAGGCCAAGGTCTATGTCGAGACCGATACCGGCGTCACATTCGCCGATGTGGCCGGGGTGGACGAGGCCAAGCAGGAATTGCAGGAGGTGGTCGACTTCCTGCGCAACCCCGAGCATTACGGCCGCCTCGGCGGGCGGATGCCCAAGGGGGTGCTGCTGGTCGGCCCGCCCGGCACCGGCAAGACGCTGATCGCCAAGGCGGTGGCTGGCGAGGCGAAGGTGCCGTTCTTCTCGATCTCCGGCAGCGAGTTTGTCGAGATGTTCGTCGGCGTCGGGGCCGCGCGGGTGCGTGACCTGTTCGAACAGGCGCGCACGCGGGCACCGGCGATCATCTTCATCGACGAACTCGACGCCATGGGCCGATCGCGGATGCCGGGGGTGGCCGGCGGCGGCAATGACGAGAAGGAGCAGACGCTGAACCAGCTGCTGGTCGAGCTCGACGGCTTCGACACCAAGTCGGGTATCGTACTGCTGGCGGCGACCAACCGGCCGGAGATCCTCGACCCCGCCTTGCTGCGTGCCGGGCGGTTTGATCGCCAGGTGCTGGTCGACCGGCCGGACAAGCCGGGCCGGATCCAGATCCTGGCGGTGCACATGAAGAAGATCATCTTCGGGCAGGATGTCGAGCCCGAGGCGGTGGCGGCGCTGACCCCCGGCTTCACCGGCGCCGACCTGGCCAATCTGGTCAACGAGGCCGCCCTGCTGGCGACAAGGCGCGATGCAGAGGCCGTCGCGATGACCGACTTCAACAACGCCATCGAGCGCATCGTGGCGGGGCTGGAAAAGAGAAACCGGCTGATCAATCCGAAAGAGCGCGAAATCGTCGCCTTCCACGAGATGGGTCATGCCATCGCCGCCATGGCGATCCCGGGCTCGGACCCCGTGCACAAGGTCAGCATCATCCCGCGCGGCATCGGGGCACTCGGCTACACCATCCAGCGGCCGCTCGAGGATCGCTACATCGTCACGCGCGAGGAGCTGGAGAACAAGATGGTGGTGCTGCTGGGCGGGCGCGCGGCCGAATGGATCGTGTTCCAGCACCTCTCCACCGGGGCGTCGGACGACCTGCGCCGGGTGACCGACATCGCGCGCAGCATGGTGGTGCAGTACGGCATGTCGCCAGCGCTGGGCAACGTCACCTATGAGCGCGACCAGCGCGGCATGCTGGGTGGCATGGCGATGCCGGCCGAGCGCGCCTATGCCGAGACCACGGCCAGTCAAATCGACCGCGAGGTGCATGACCTGGCCGAGCGCGCCTTTAACCGCGCGGTCGAGCTGCTGACCGAGCGGCGCGCCTTGCTGGATGCGACGGCGCACACGCTGCTGGAAGCCGAAACCCTGGATGCCGCCGCGATCGATGCGATTGCCGAGGGGCTCAAGAACGCGGCTTGACGGCTGTCCATATTCGGGAAATCATCCCGAATATGGACATCACGTTGGACCACGACACGTCGCCCCTGGACTCCCGGCTCGCGGCCCGGTTGGCGGCGCTGCGGGCCGAGCGCGGCTGGTCGCTGGATCAGCTGGCGCAGTCCTCCGGCATCCCGCGCACCACGCTGTCGCGGCTGGAGCGCGGCGAGACCAGCCCGACGGCGACCCTGCTTGGGCGGCTGGCCACCGCCTATGGCCGCACCATGTCGCGCCTGCTGGCCGAGGTGGAAGCCGAGCCAGCCAGCCTGCTGCATCGCGCCGACCAGTTGGTCTGGACCGATCCCGAGAGCGGCTATATCCGCCGCACCGTCTCGCCGCCCGCCGCCGGCTTCGATGCCGAGCTGGTGGAATGCCGCCTGCCCGCCGGGGCCGATATTGCCTATGCGGCGCCAGGGGTGCTCGGGCTGGAGCAGCATATCTGGATGCTGGGCGGCGTGTTGGAACTGACGATCGACGGCGTGCCGCACCGGCTGGCCCGCGGCGACTGCCTGCGCTTTCGCCTGTTCGGCACCACCCGGTTTCGCGCGCCCTCGGCCGATGGCGCGCACTATGCCCTGGTGGTGTGCCGGCCATGACGCACGATATCGAACGGCTGACGCCCGACAGTTTCGCCGCGGCGATCGACGAGTTGGGTGCAGTGCTGCATGCCGCGGTGCATGCCGGCGCCAGCGTCGGCTTCCTGCTGCCCTGCCCGCCTGACGAAACGACCACCTTCTGGCGCAACCAGCTTGCCGCCGTGCGCGCCGGCGAAAAAGCCGTACTGGTGGTGCGCCAGGGCGGCCGCATCGTCGGCACCGCCACGCTGATCATGGCTGGCCCGCCGAACGGGCGCTGGCGGGCAGAGATCGCCAAGGTGCTGACCCATCCCGACGCCCGTCGCCAGGGCATTGCCGCCGCCCTGATGGCGCACGCCGAGGCGCTGGCCCGCGCCGATGGCCGCCGGGTGCTGGTGCTGGACACCTGGACCGGCAGCCCGGCCGAGCGGCTCTACGCGGCGCTGGGCTGGACCCTGGCCGGCGTCATCCCGAGCTACGCCGCCGATATCCACGGGGCACTTCACCCGACCTCCTACATGTTCAAGGAACTGGCACCCCATGCGTGAGGCCAAGCTCGGCGACAATGGCGGCCCGCCCCTGGTCGAGAAAGATCCCGGCGACGTCTCGTGGAAGGGCTGGATCTGGCGCAAGAAGCACAAGGCGGTGTGGAAAACCCCGCCGCGCGAGATCGCCCTGCGCCGGCTTGAACGGGCCGAGGCGCTCGGGATGACCTATAAGGAATACACGCTGGAGATACTGGAGCGCGGGCGGTACTTGTGAAGAAAGGCTGGGCTCTGCCCAGACCCGCCAGGGGCCGAGCCCCTGGACCTCAACCCTATGAAAAGTAATGGGGGTCTGGGGCCGTCGGCCCCAGCGGGTCGAGGGCAGAGCCCTCGCCTTCCTGCCCTTCGAGTGGGTCAATCATTCCAATGGTTGGTGTTACGTCGCCTGGATATACGCGTAGGTATTCTCGCCGCCGGTGCTGCCAGTCAGGATGCTCCATGACTGTGCCGTCGGCAGGTCGACGCCGGCGAAGGTAATCGAGGCGTCATAGGCGCCGATTCCGCCATTGAGCCGGGCATGGATGGTCGCCCCCTGGAAGCCCGGTGCCCCACCTTCGGCGAACCAGTCGAAGGTGGTGATGCCGTCCTTCCAGCCCCAGAAGGTTGCCGCGTCGCCGGCATGGAAGTTGACCAACGTGCCCCAACTGACTCCGCCGCCGCGGCCGTCGAGGAAGAAGGTGTCGGCGTTTTCCGGCCCGAAGCCGGCGCCGCCGACCAGGAAGTTGGAACCGGTGCCGCCATCGAGCACATTCTGGCCGGACAGCACCTGCAGCGCGTTGTTGCCCACCACGCCGCCGCCATGCAGGAACACGTTGGGGATGTTGGCGCCGATGTTCACGCTGTTCCCGGTGCCGTTGATGAACTGGCGTTGCAGGTAGCCGACCGCGCCGTCGTAGAACGTGCCGCCGCTGGCGAACGAGGTGCTCAGCGTGGTGTTGGTGACCGCAAGCGCGCCAATGGTGGCGTCGATCGCCTTGATCCGTGTGCCGCTGGCGCCGTCCGGGGCGACATAGAAGCTGGTGTTGTCATAGGTGAAGTCTTCCGCCGCCGTGACGCCGGCCGTGCCAATCAGCACATTGTTGCGCAGCACCTGAAGGTTGCCGGCGCTGTAGATGAACGACAGCCCCGCCGGCGCGAAGGCCATGTCGCGCACGTCGATGGCATGGCTGATATCGAACGCCGGATCGATCACCCGCGCCAGATCAGCGGTGGCGGTGCGCGCCGTGGTGCCGGCCTCGGTCCTGAGGATGTAGGGATCGCTGGTCAGGCCGAACAATCCTTCCAGCGCCGCCACCCGGGCGGTGGACAGGGCGAAGGTGGCGGCCTCGGTGTTCAAGATATCCAGCGACGCCAGCTTGCCGGCCTGGTGCAGCGCCAGCAGGTAGTCGATGTCCGGCGCGATGTCGAAGCCGTAGCCGGCGACGTCCAGCATGCCGGACAGGTGGGATTTCACGCCGTTGTTCTCGGCCGCCACCGCCGCCGCAGCCGCCACGGTGACACGCCCTGACACTGACAGCGACCACGGCGAGGCGATCGCATCCAGCACATTGTTGCGGACGAAGTAGTCACCCAGCAGGTATCCCGGCAGGGTGATGGCCGGCGTGCCGCCATCGGTCAGCACGATCGGATAGCCGTTCACATCCAGCGCCGCGAACGCGTCCAGCCCCGATACCAGGCTTGCTGCCGACAGGCTGAGATGCGGCGCGGTGTCGGTGTACAGCAGCCGCCCCAGCGTGCCGGCGGCGGCCAGCGCCTGGACCTGCGCCAGCCCGGCCAGGACATTGGCCACCGTGTCGACCACGGTGAAGTCGCGGAACCCGGTGGCCAGCGTGGCGGTGGCGATCTGCGCCGCCGTCAGGTTCTGCGACAGGGTGTACGGCGTGTTCACCAGCGCCAGCACGTTGGCATAGGTCACCTGTGCGCCGGCATCGAGCGAGAAGATCGGCCGGCCGCCGCGGGTGTCGATCGAGGCGACCTTCCCGGCAGCGACCAGGGTCTGGATATCGTCCATGCGGTTGCTGATGGCGGTCGGGTAGTCACGGATCACCAGCGAGGCGGCGGCAAGATGGTTGAAGACCCCCGCCCCCGCGCCCGCCAATGTGCTGACCCGCTGCGGCCGGATCGGCCCATCGATCACCAGCGTGTAGGGCGATGTGATCCGGCTGAGCACATTGCTGGCGATGTTGTTGGCGACCTGCCATTCCTTGAGCGTGATGGTCGGCGTGCCGCCATCGGTCAGGGTGATTGTGTAGCTGCTGCCCATCAGCCGCAGGAAATCGGCGTTGGCGGCCACCTGCTGCGCCGACAACGACAACGCGCTGCCGCCGCTGAAGGCAACGGCGGTGAGCTTGCCGTTGACCGCCAGGGCCTGTAGCGCCGGCAAATTGGCCTGGATGTTGGCGATCGTGTCGTTGACCTGCAAGACGTCAAACGGGCCGTCGGGGATGGTGGCGCTCGCCGCCTGCGCCACGGTGACGATCTTGGCCAGGATGTAGGAGCTGGTGATCTTGGCCAGCACATCGGGTGCGGCGGCAAGCTGGGCCGCGGTCAGCGTGATACGTCCAAAGCCGCCATTGTCGATCACCGCGATGCCGTCCAGGCGCCCGGCGGCGGCCAGCGCCTGAAGCGCTGCGATGTTGGGGCCGATATTGCTGGCGAAATCGGCCACCTTGATCCCCGGCACGAACGGCACGTTCTCGTTCGGGTCGACATTGGCGGCGATGATGGCGGCCACGGCGGCGGTGATCGAGCCGCTGATCGCCAGGGTCGGTGTGCTGGCGAAGACCGTATGGGCGAACACGTTGAAGATCGTGCTGTTGAACTGCCAGGCCTCGAAATTCAACGTGGCATCGCCGATGATGTTGATCTCATAGGCGCCGACGATCGCCTGCAGCACCTCCAGGTTCTGGGTGAACTGCCCGGCGGTCAGGGCGATGACCGGCGTACCGCCATCGGTCAGCGTGACGGTGCCCAGGGTATTGGCCCTGGCACTCGCCTCCAGCGTGGCGAACTGCGTCACCATCTGCGCCGCCGTCCCGGTGAAATTGACCTTGGCTGGCGCGGCCGCGACGCTGAACGGCGTGGTGATCAGCGTCAGCACGGCAGCATTGGTGGTGGCGGAGGTGTTGCTGATGCCGAGGCCCCCGGACCCCACCATCAATCAGCTCTATCGATGCGATGACACCGATATTCGCCAACTGGCGCAGATTGTTGATGTTGCTGACGACATTGCTGGTGAAGTCGGCGATCACAAGCGACCCCGGCGCCAGGCTGGCAAGGACCTTGTTGTTCTCGGCCAGGACCGATGCCGCGGTATTGGTGGAGATGCGCCCGCTGACCACCAGCGACATCGGCCCGATGACCATGTTCAGCGCATTGCTGCGCACCCCGGCGCTGGCGAACGCCTCGGAGGCGACCGTGACGGTGGGCGTGCCGACATCGGTCAGCACGATCGCCTGGGGGTCCTCGCTGGCCACGCCGAGGGCGCGCGCAGCGCTGCCGAGCTGGGCCGCGGTCATGCGCAGGTCGGCGGTGGCCTCGGTGAAGCGCAGCTTGGCGAGCTGGCCTTCGCGGGCGAGCGCATCGATCGCGGCGATGTTGGCCAGCACGTTGGCGGGCGTATCCTCGACCGTGAAGTTGAAGAAGCGTGCATCGTGCACCAGAGCGGCAGAATCGCTGGCACCGATCACCTGCGACAACTGCACATTGGCCGAGAATTTCGACACCGCGAACGCATTGGCAGTCAGTTGCGCCGGCGTCAGGCTGAGCACCTGCACCCCGGCATCGCGCATCAGCACCGATTGCAGCTTGCCGGCCTGGGCGGCGGCTTCCAGCGCCTCAATGAAGGTCGAGACGCGGTTCTGGAAGTCGAGCACAACGAGGTTCGACGGCAACAGCGACGTCGATGTGCCACCCAGCGGGGCGATCGGGTTGAGTGGCACCGAGGTCTCGCCGCTGGTCGAGCGATTGATCCCGGACAGGATGCTGGCCACCCGGTTGGCGCGCATCGTGCCGTCGATCTGCAGCGTGAACGGGGTGGTAATGCTGGCGATCACCCAGGAATAGGTAGCCTCGCCATCGGCCCAGACCGGCAGGGTGAGCGTCGGCGTGCCGCCATCGGTCAGCGCGATGGTGAAGGGCGAGCCGATACTGCGCAGCGCGTCGATGTTGGCCGCGACCTGTGCTGCACTGAGCGCGAGCACTGGATTGCTGTTTTCGAGGCGCACCAGGCCGAGCGTGCCGACGCGCCACAGCGCCTGGATCGCCGGCAGGTTGGCGGCAATATTGGCGCCGGTGTCCCAGACGCCGAGCGCTTCGAAGCCGGCGCTCAGCGTGGCGCCGGCGGCTTCTGTGGCGCTGACGCGCTGTTGCAGCGAATGCGGCGTGGTGATCAGCGCCAGCACCGTGGCATCGGCGCTGCGCTGGGCCGCGGTCACGATCATCGACGGACGGCCGCCATTGGTAAGCTGGATGCCGGCGATCTTGCCGGCGGTGACCAGCGGCAACAGCGCGTCGATTTTTTCGGCGACCAGCCGGCCCGCATCGGCGATGATGGTGCCGTCGGCCAGCGTGTTGCCGGCAAAGGCGGTGAGAGCCTGGGTGACGGTGAGTGCCATCGTTGAACGCCTGCCTTGAAACGTGATGCGCCGCTAAGCCAACCCGGTCTAATGCAGATATGGTCGCGCGCGCGCGGGAGCGTCACCCCGCGCGGCGCTCCCGCCGGTCACGTTGCCTTGACCACCGCCCCGATCGCCTGCACCGCCTCGTCGATCATCGCGGCGCTGATATCCAGATGGGTGCAGGCGCGCACACGGTACTTCCCGTTGGTCGACACGGCCACACCCTGGGCGCGGGCCCGATCGGAGAGTTGGGCCGCGGTCATGCCGGTGCCCTCGGTGTTGAAGAACACCAGGTTGGTTTCCGGCTCCTCGGGGATGATGCCCGGCACCTGACCGAGGCCGCGCGCCAGGCGCTTGGCATTGGCGTGGTCGTCGGCCAGTCGGTCGATGTGATGGTCCAGCGCATGCAGGCAGCCGGCGGCGAGCATTCCGGACTGGCGCATCGAGCCACCCAGCCGCTGTTTCCAGCGCCACGCAGCACCGATGAATTCGGCCGACCCGACCAGCACCGCGCCAACCCCGGTGCCGAGCCCCTTGGTGAAATCCAGCCACAGGCTGTCCATGCCGGCCACCATGTCCTTCGGCGCCACCCCGGCGGCGACACAGGCGTTCATCAGCCGCGCGCCGTCCATATGGGTGGCCATACCGTTCTCGTGCGCGATGGCGCAGAGCGCGTTGATCGTCTCGACCCGCCACACCGCGCCGCCGCCGGAATTGGCGGTCTGTTCGATCTCCAGCAACGTCTGCGGCGGCGAATAGCGCGTCTTCGGGCGCAGGGCGGCGCGCAGCGTATCGGCGTCGAACTGGCCGCGCGCGCCGCGCAGCCCGGTGATCTGGGCGCCAGTGATCGCCCCCACCGCACCGCCCTCTGATGTCAGGATATGGGCAGTCTCATGCGCCAGGATCTCGTCGCCCGGCCGGCAATGGGTGGCAATCGCAATCTGGTTGCACATCGTGCCACTGGGCAGGAACAGCGCGGCTTCCTTGCCCATCAGCGCGGCCATGCGCTCCTGCAGCAGGTTGGTGGTGGGGTCCCAGCCGAACTGCTCGTCGCCGACTTCGGCCGCCATCATCGCCGCCTTCATCGCCGGCGTCGGCCGGGTCTGGGTGTCGGAATACAGGTTCACGCGCAATGGCGGTTGCGAGGCATCCATGCGCAGCGGGGTATAGTCCATGGCGGGCATTCTCCGAAAACGATGTCCGAAGAGAAGCACCCCGCCAGAGGTTGCGCCAGGGGGAGGGGCAACGGGAGGGGCAACACCCCTCCCCCGCACGCATTTTCGCGCAAGCGGGCGCTACTTCGCCACCGCGATCGACACGATGTCCTTGCCCGACAGGCCAGTGATGCGGCCCAGCGTCATCACCTGGCCGGTCTTGATGTCGATGCTGTGCAGCGCGCCGCCGGCCACCACCCAGCCGGTGTTGCCGCCCTGCCCGTCGGCCAGGATGTCGAAGCCGGCATTGGCGGGCACGGCGACGTTCAACCGGCCGCGCGGCTGCTGGACGCCGTCATTGGGCGGCATCTGCACGTTCATCATGCCGAGCTTGCTGTCGATCGTGTACAGCGCGGTTTCCTTGGTGCCGGCGAAATGGTTGGAATAGGCCCCGGTGGTCACCATCGGCTTGGCGTCAGAATAGGCCGAGTCCGCCGCGTATTTCAGCGCGCCATCGACGGTGACCGCGCCGGTGTCCGGATGGATGCGCCAGTTGCCGCCATTGCTGGAAACCACGCGCAGCCGGTCCACCACGGGGTTGAAGTTGATCGTGGTGCGCGGCCCCATCTCCAGCATCTTGTCCAGCTTGGCGACCTGGGTGGCCATGGCGGTGGCGGGGTCGATGGTGACCAGCTGGCCGGTCGCGGTGAGGCCATACAGCTTGCCGTTGGCCGGGCGCAGCGCCACGGACAATACGGCGCCGTCGGCGCCCTTCACCATCATCGCCGGCATCGCCTTTCGGCTATCGCTATCGATCCGGGCCAGCCCGCCGGCAGAATCCAGCGCCCACAGGGTCGCGGCGCCGGCGGGTGCGGCAGCCACGGCCATCAGACCAGCGGCAAACAGGGCAAAAGTGCTGCGCTTCATGTTCCGTCTCCTCGTTGCGGGAGCCACGGCGGCCCCGATGCAAGCGCTACGGCGGCAACCGGCGGACAGATGCGGCGCGGCGGAAAAAATCGCGCCGTGCCGCTTGCAGCGACCCGCTCAGTGCGCCGTCACCACCCCGGCGAACAAACGCTCCAACGGCTCGCGCCGCGGCGCCACCGCCGTCCGCGCCGGGGTGTCGACCATGTAGCCGGTGCCCCAGACCGTGCGCACGCTGCTTTCCAGCCCGACCCCGGACAGGCGCTTGCGCAGCCGGTGCATCAGCACGTTGAGCGTCTTCACATCGGGCTCGTCCACCTCGCCATACAACAGCTCCAGCAGCGTCGCCTTGCTCACCACGCTGCCACGCCGCAGCGCCAGCAGCTCCAGCACCTTGTACTCGCTGCGCGACAGGTGCAGCTCCTCGCCGTGCGCCCTGGCCGTCCGGCTGTCCAGGTGCAGCTCCAGCGGGCCGAGCGCCAGCACCGAGCGCGAAAAGCCGCGATTGCGCCGCACCACCGCGCGCAGCCTGGCGCACAGCTCCGCCGTATCGCACGGCAGGTCCACCACATCGTCCGCCCCGGCATCCAGCACCCGCCCGCGGCTGCGCCCGTCCAGCAGCCGCGCCGCCGCCACCGCCGGCAACTGCGACCCGCCCGCGCGCAACCGGCGCATCAGCTCCGCCCCCGCCGCCCCTCCCGCCCCGGCGCCGAACACGATGGCGTCGAACTGATACAGCCGCACCATCTGCAGCGCCTCGTCATGGCTCTCGGCCAGTTGCACGTCCAGCGCCTGCGCGCCAAGCACCGCCCGGATGTCGGCGACCAGATGATTGTCGATGGAGGTCAGAAGAATGCGCATGATGTCCCACCTGTTGTGATGACGGACAGGGCGCGCAATGCCGTAAAACGCCCCGCCCCGCGGCCAAAATGACCCCGTCGCGAGCGCTACGGCCCCTTCGCGCGCACAGATGCGGATTTGTATGCGGGAGAAATATGAAAAAAATCAAGATGCCGGCGCGGCGCCCGCGTCAGATATGCCGCTCGATCGTCCGAACCGGCGCACAGGCCGACAGCTTGGCCGGCACAGCCCGGGGAATCGCGGCCAGGAATTCCGCCCGGCTCGCCACCCGTTCCGCCTCGCCTTCCGGCCAGATGGCCAGCACCCCGGCCCCGAGGCCAAGCACCAGCGCGGTCGCCAGCATCACCCGCATCATCATGGTTGCACTCCAGCGCGTCTCAGTTTGGCGGCGCCTCGATCAGGCGGCCGTAGAACAGGATCGGCCCGGTCGGCCGCCCGGTCGGCGAACCACCTTCGGGCTCCAGGCTGATTTCCACCAGCATGTTGTTGACCGGCCGCAGCGCAGGCGCCGGGATGGTGACGCGGCCCGGGGTGCGCGGCAACAGCGCGAGGCTGGTCGGCCCGGCATCGCCCGGCCGCAAGCCCCAGAGCTGCATCACCCGCCCGTCGGGTGCGGCGGGCTGCGGATCGCCGAAGGCCGGGCGCACGGCCGCCAGCGTGATGCCGCCGGACCGGTCGGTCTGCGCGATCCAGGCCGGGGCCGAGCGGTCGCTGACCATCACCGTCATATAGGCCGGCTTTTCCCCGGGAATGAAGGCAAGCCCGGCGAACACCGCGGCGGCCAGCGAGGCACCCACCGCCCAGCCGCGCCACAACCAGGCACCGGACAGCCAGCCCGCCTTCGCCGGCGCCGCACCCGGCAAGCGTGCCGCGATGCGCTCCCACAAATCGGTCGGCGGTGCCTCCGGCGGCGCCAGCCGGGTCAGCGGATCGAGCCGCCGTACCCAGTCCGCCACCAGCGCCTCCAGCACGGGATCGCGCAGCATCGCCGCCGCGACGGTCGCCGTCTGGCGCGCATCCAGCGTGCCGAGCACATATTCGCCGGCCAGCAGGTCCAGCGCCTCGGGGTTGGTCGGCAGGGTGCCGCTCATGCCAGGCACTCCCGCAGCGAGAGCAGGCCACGGCGGATCCACGACTTCACCGTGCCCAGCGGCTGCGCCATGCGCTCGGCCACCTCGGGATGCGACAGCCCGTGCACGAAGGCCAGCAGAATGCCCTGGCGCGGCTTGTCCTCAAGCTGGCCCAGGCAGGCGCGCAAACGTGCCCCGTCCTCGGCGGTGGTCAGGTCATCGAGCGCAGTTGCCTCCACCATCCCGTCGCCCAGGCTGGGATCGTCGGTCAGCACCTCGCGCCCGCGCGCCCGTGCAGCATCCAGCGATGCGTTGCGCACCACCTGGCCCAGCCAGGCGCCGGCGGGCCCGCGGGCGGGGTCGAATTGGCCGGCACGCTGCCAGACCTTCAGGAACGAGTCCTGAATGACGTCGGCGGCGGCGGAACGGTCGCGCAGGATGGCCATGGCTATTCCGAACAAACGGGTGGATTGCCTGGCATAGACCGCCCGCAAAGCATTTCGGTCACCCTTGGCAACCAACGCCAGCAGTCCGTCCAGGTCGTCCTCGTCAGCCATTACGCCCCCGCGCTCCCTTCAGATGCAGCCCGCGGCACCAGCGCCGGCGCCGATGGCCCATATACCACCCTTGCACGCGCCAGGAAGGCGGCCACCATGCGCCGCACCGTCTCGTGAAACACCGCGCCGATCGCCAGTTGCAGCAGCTTGCTGCGGAACTCAAAATCGACGTGGAAATACACCCGGCAGCCCCCCCCACCGCCCACGCCGTCCGGCTCGAAGCGCCACTGGTTGGTCAAATAGCGGAACGGGCCATTCTCATAGCGCACATCAAGCCGGTCGGGACGCCCAAGCGCCACCCGGCTGGTGAAGCTTTCCCGGAACGGCCCGAAGCCGATCGTCATGTCGGCCACCATCTCGGATTCGTTGCGCGATCGTACCCTGGCGCCCACGCACCACGGCAGGAACTGCGGATAGCGCCCGACATCGGCCACCAGGTCGAACAACTGCTCGGGCCGCCAAGGAACCGTGCGGGTTTCGGTATGGCGCGGCATCTTTTAGCGGACGGCCCCGGCAGCGCGAAGACGGGCGGCGCGCAGCCGGTCGAAATCCTCGTCCGCATGATATGAACTGCGCGTCAGCGGCGTCGCCGACACCAGCAGGAAGCCGCGCGCGCGCGCCATCGCGGCATACTCCTCGAACGCGTCCGGCGTCACGAACTCGGCCACCGCCGCGTGCTTCACCGTCGGCTGGAGGTACTGGCCGATGGTCAGGAAATCGACTTCGGCGATGCGCAGATCGTCCATCACCTGGAGGATTTCCGCCCGCGCCTCGCCCAGCCCGACCATCAGCCCGGACTTGGTGAAGATGGAGGGGTCATGCCGCTTGACCTGGTCCAGCAGCCGCAGCGACTGGTAATAGCGGGCACCCGGCCGAATGGTCGGATACAGCCGCGGCACGGTCTCCAGATTGTGATTGAACACATCCGGCCGCGCCTCGGCGACGATCTCCATGCCGCCAGGCTTGCGCAGGAAATCGGGCGTCAGCACCTCGATCGTGGTCGCCGGCGCCGCCGCCCGGATGGCGCGGATGACGGCGGCAAAGTGCCCTGCCCCGCCATCGGCGAGATCGTCGCGGTCCACCGAGGTGATCACCACATGGCGCAGGCCCAATTTCGCCACAGCGTCGGCAACCCTGTCGGGCTCATCGGCATCCAGCGCCTCCGGCATCCCGGTGCGCACATTGCAGAACGAACAGGCGCGGGTGCAGGTGTCACCCATGATCATCATGGTCGCGTGGCGCTGGGACCAGCACTCACCGATATTCGGGCACGCGGCTTCCTCGCAAACCGTGGTCAGCCGGTTCGCCCGCATCAGCTCGCGCGTCTCGTGGTACACGGGATGGTTGGGCGCCTTGACCCGGATCCAGGCCGGTTTGCGCTGGATCGGATTATCGGGCCGGCCAGCCTTCTCGGGATGCCGGGGAAGGGCGCTACGGTGATCGATGACGAGCCGGGTGGTTGTCATGGCTTAGAAGTGGATGGCCCGCCCGTAGGCGTCAAGCACCGCCTCGTGCATGGTCTCGCTGATGGTGGGATGCGGGAACACGGTATGCATCAACTCCGCCTCCGTCGTCTCCAGCGTGCGGCCGATGGCGTAGCCCTGGATCATCTCGGTGACCTCCGCGCCGATCATGTGCGCGCCGAGCAACTCGCCGGTCTTGGCATCGAAGATCGTCTTCACCAGCCCCTCGGGCTCGCCCAGCGCGATCGCCTTGCCGTTGCCGATGAACGGGAATTTTCCGACCCGGATCTCGCGCCCGGCCGCCTTCGCCGCCGCCTCCGTCATGCCCACGCTCGCCACCTGCGGCCAGCAATAGGTGCAGCCGGGGATATTGCCGGCATTCAGCGGATGCACGCCCGCGACTCCGGCGATCTTCTCCACGCAGATCACCCCCTCATGGCTGGCCTTGTGCGCCAGCCAAGGTGGGCCGGCGAGGTCTCCGATGGCATACACCCCGGGCTCGCCGGTGCGGCACCATTCGTCGATCACCACATGCGCCCGGTCCACCTTCACCCCTGTCTCCTCCAGCCCGAGCCCCTCGACATTGCCGACAATGCCGACCGCCGAGATCACCCGCGCCACCGTGATCTCCTGGCTCTTGCCGCCCTGCTCCACCGTGACGGTCACGCTGTCCGCGCCCTTCTTCACCCCCTTCACGGTGGCGCTGGTCATGATCTTCATGCCCTGCTTCTCGAACGCCTTGCGCGCAAAGGCGGAAATCTCGGCATCCTCGACCGGTAGCACCCGGTCCATCACTTCGACCACCGTCACCTCGGCGCCCATGGTGCGGTAGAAGCTGGCGAACTCGATGCCGATCGCGCCCGAGCCGATCACCAGCAGCGATTTCGGCATGGCGGCGGGCACCATCGCCTCGCGATAGCTCCAGATCAGCTTGCCATCCACCTCGATCCCCGGCAGCGCCCGCGCCCGCGCCCCGGTCGCCAGGATGATATGCGGCGCCTTCAGCGTCGCCACCAGTTTCCCCCCGGCCTCCACCGCCACCGTATGCTTGCCGGCCAGCCGGCCGTTGCCCATGACGACATCGACCTTGTTCTTGCGCAGCAGGTGGGTGACACCGCCGGACAACTGCTTGGCCACCCCGCGCGACCGCTTCACGATGGCATCGAGGTCAAAGCGGATATTATCCGCCGCCAGCCCGTAGGCCGCCAGATTGTGCAGCGTGTGGAAAATCTCCGACGTGCGCAGCAACGCCTTGGTCGGGATGCAGCCCCAATTGAGGCAGATGCCGCCAATCGCCTCGCGCTCCACCACCGCCGCCTTCATGCCAAGCTGCGCCGCCCGGATCGCCGCGACATAGCCCCCCGGCCCGCCGCCTAGCACAATCAGGTCAAACTGCTGGTCGGCCATGATGGATCCTTTCGCGCCCACCGGCGCCGCAAACCGCTAGATGAAGCCAAGCACGCGAAAGGCATCGATCAGCCGGCCGCACAGCGACATGAACGCCGTTGCGAGCCCGAATGCCAGCACGACCAGGCTCAGCCCAAGTTCCGGCATGCCGATGAGCAGGCCGGCCGCCACAGAGCCGGCCGACGTCTGGGGCAGGATCGTCACCCGTCGCTGCGCCTCCAGCCAAGGACTGCAAGGCGGCATCCCCTACCGTCCCGCCACCCGCGCCAGCGTCTCGCCCTGCAGCCGCTGCACCGTCCAATCCTCCATCCCCACCGCCCCAAGCGCGCGATAGAACGCAATCGACGGCGCATTCCAATCCAGCACCGACCATTCCATCCGCGCACAACCCTGGTCCAGCGCCCGCGACGCAAGCTCGCGAAAAATCGCCTTGCCGATCCCGCGCCCGCGATGCTCGGCCATCAGGAAGATGTCCTCCAGGTACAACCCCGGCTGCGCCATGAACGTCGAGAAATTGAAGTAGTACAGCGCCAGTCCGATCGGCGTGCCGCCATCCTCCACGATCATCGCAAACACCCGTGGCGGCGTGCCGAACAGCGCGCGCGCAAACATCTCCGGCGTGCCGGTCGCCAGGTGCTCCATCTTCTCGTAGATCGCCAACTCGCGCACGAAATGCTCGACCAGCCCCTCGTCGCCGGGAACCACGTCGCGCAGCAAGACGCCCGCGGGAAGCAGGCTCAAAGCAACAGGCCCAACGGGTCCTCGCACAGCTTCTTGAACTCCTTCAGCCACGCCGCCCCCAACGCCCCGTCCACCACCCGGTGGTCGCACGACAGGGTGCAGGTCATCACACGCGCCACCGCCAGCTCACCATTCTTCACCACCGGCTTCAAGGCCGCGGCACCCACCGCCAGGATCGCGGTTTGCGGCGGGTTGATGATTGCCGAGAAATGGCTGACCCCGAACATCCCCATGTTCGAGATCGAGAACCCGCCGCCCTGGAATTCCTCGGGCTTCAGCTTCCCCGCCTTGGCCCGCGCCGCGAGATCGCGCATCTCCGCCCCGATCGTCATCAGCCCCTTCTGATCGGCCTTCCGGATGATCGGCGTGATCAGCCCGTCCGGGATGGCGACCGCCACCGAAATATCGACATCGCTGAACAGCACCGTGGCGTCATCGGTCCAGGCCGAATTGACCTTCGGCATCCGCCGCAGCGTGATCGCCGAGGCCTTGATGATCAGGTCGTTCAGCGTGACAACATAGCGCCCCTCGCCCTCCTTCGGGCTGCGCGCATTCAAGTCCTCGCCCAGCTTCCACAGCGCATCGACCTCGATATCCATCGAGACATAGAAATGCGGGATCGTCGATTTCGCCTCGCTCAGCCGGCGCGCGATCACCCGGCGCATCGAGCTGTGCGGCACCAGCGTGTGCGGCGCCACAATCACCGGCGCCGGCCCGCGCGGCGCCGGTCCTCCAGCCACCGGCGCCACAGCCACCGGCGCGGCCACCATCGGAGCCGCAGCCCCCTCCTTGGCCGCCGCCTCGACATCCGCCCGCACAATCCGCCCGCCAGGTCCGGAACCCGTCAGCCCCGCCAGGCTGACCCCGGCCTGCTGTGCCATGCGCCGGGCCAGCGGCGACGCCACGACCCGATCGCCCCCAGCTACGGCCGGCGCCACGGCCATGGCAACCGGCGCTGCCGCAACAACAGGCACCGCAGCAGCCACCCGCGCCGCAGACACTGGCGCCGCAACCGCCGCGCCGCCACTCGCCGGCACCGCCTCGCCCGGCTCGACCAGGATGGCGATCGGCTGGTTCACCTTCACCCCCTCAGTCCCGTCCGCAACGAGCAGCTTGCCGATCACGCCCTCGTCGACCGCCTCAACCTCCATCGTCGCCTTGTCGGTCTCGATCTCGGCGATCACATCGCCGGCCTTCACCGTATCGCCCTCTTTCTTCAGCCAGCGCGCCAGCGTCCCCTCGGTCATCGTCGGGCTCAGGGCGGGCATCAGGATATTGGTGGCCATGTCGCTTCCCCGTTCGTGGGCGAAATTCGAAATCAGACGATCCGGCGCACCGCGGCGACAACCCAATCCGGCTGCGGCAAGGCCAGCTTTTCCAGATTCGCCGCATACGGCAACGGCACATCCGCGCCATGCACCCGCACCGGCGGCGCGTCCAGCCAATCGAAGCACTGCTCGATCACCTGCATATTGACCTCCGCCCCGATGCCGGCATACGGCCAGCCCTCTTCCACGGTGACGATGCGATTGGTCTTCTTCACGCTCGCCACCACGGTCTCAATGTCCAGCGGCCGGATGGTGCGCAGGTTGATCACCTCGGCCTCGATGCCTTGCTCGGCCAACACCTCCGCCGCCTTCAACGCCACGCCCACCATGATCGAGAACGCCACCAGCGTGACATGCCTGCCGACGCGCTCGACCTTCGCGCGGCCAATCGGCAACACAAAATCAGGGTCGGTCGGACATTCAAACGATTGCCCGTAGAGGATCTCGTTCTCCAGGAAAATCACCGGGTTCGGATCGCGGATCGCCGCCCGCAACAAACCCTTGGCGTCAGCCGACGACCACGGCGCCACCACTTTCAGCCCCGGCACATGGCCGTACCAGCTGGCATAGCACTGGCTATGCTGGGCGGCCACGCGCGACGCCGCCCCGTTCGGCCCGCGAAACACGACCGGGCAGCCCATCTGGCCGCCCGACATGTACAGCGTCTTGGCCGCCGAGTTGATGATGTGGTCCATCGCCTGCATGGCGAAATTGAAGGTCATGAACTCGACGATCGGCTTCAGCCCGTTCATCGCAGCACCCACCGCCATGCCGGCAAAGCCATGCTCGGTGATCGGCGTGTCGATCACCCGCTTCGCCCCGAACTCGTCCAGCAACCCCTGGCTGATCTTGTAGGCGCCCTGGTACTGCGCGACTTCCTCGCCCATCAAGAACACGTCGCCATCGGCACGCATTTCGATCGCCATGGCATCGCGCAACGCCTCGCGCACGGTCGTCGGCACCGTCGGCCCCCAGTCGCGATCCTCGGGCAACGGCTTCGCCGCGGGCGCGGCCGCAACCGGCGCCACGGCAACGGGCGCCACAGCAACGGGCGCGGGTGCCGCCACCGGCGCAGGTGCCGCGGCAACCGAACCGCCCTCCCCCGCCAACTCGGCAATCGGCGTGTTCACCGCCACCCCCTCGGTCCCCTCGGGCACCAGGATGCGCGCCAACGTCCCCTCGTCCACCGCCTCCACTTCCATGGTGGCCTTGTCGGTCTCGATCTCGGCCAGCACGTCGCCGGCCTTGATGGTATCGCCGACATTCTTCAACCATCGCGCAAGCTTGCCCTCGGTCATGGTCGGCGACAGGGCCGGCATCAGGATCTGGGTCACCGCTCAGCGCTCCAACAGAATGTCGGTCCAAAGCTCGCTCGGGTCCGGCTCCGGGCTGCTCTGGGCGAAATCGGCGCTGTCCTGCACGATCCGCTTCACCTCGTCGTCGATCGCCTTGAAGGCGGCTTCGTCCACCCCGAGCCCCTCCAGCCGATGCCGCGCGCCCTCGATGCAGTCGCGCTCGCTGCGCATCTTCTGCACTTCCTCGCGCGAGCGATAGCGCGCGGGATCGGACATCGAATGCCCGCGATAGCGATAGGTCTTCACCTCCAGCAAGTACGGCCCCTTGCCCGCCCGGCAATGCGCCACCGCCACTTCCGCCGCGGCATACATCGCCTCGACATCCATGCCGTCCACCTGCACGCCGGGGATGCCCCAGGGCGCGCCATTCTGCGACAGGTTGGTGCTGGCCGTCGCCCGCTCGACCGAAGTGCCCATGCCGTATTTGTTGTTCTCGATCACATAGATGCACGGCAGCTTCATCAACGCCGCCAGGTTGAAGCTCTCGAACACCTGGCCCTGGTTGGATGCCCCGTCGCCGAAATAGGTCACGCTGACCCGGTCATTGCCGCGATAGGCGTTGCTGAACGCCAGCCCGGTCCCCAAGCTGACCTGCGCCGCCACAATGCCGTGCCCGCCGAAGAAATTGCGCTCCCTGCTGAACATGTGCATCGAGCCGCCCTTGCCGCGCGAATACCCGCCCTCGCGCCCGGTCAGCTCGGCCATCACGCCGCGCGCCTCCATCCCGGTGGCCAGCATGTGCCCGTGGTCGCGGTAAGAGGTAATCACCTCGTCGCCCTCGCCCAGCGCCATCTGGATGCCGACGACCACCGCCTCCTGGCCGATATACAAATGGCAGAACCCGCCGATCAGCCCCATCCCGTAGAGCTGCCCGGCCTTCTCCTCGAAGCGGCGGATCAGCAGCATATCGCGATAGCCGCGCAGCAACTGCTCCCGCGGCAATCCCGGCTGGTTCGATCCCGCCTTCGCCGCCGCACCGCGCGATTTGGGCCGCTTGGCCTTATCCGCCGGTTTCGCTCGCTCCGCTGCCTGGGCCATCGCGCTGCCTCCGTCGGGAACCGGCTTCCGCAGAGAGCCGAGGGTGGAACGGGTCGATCGAACTCTGACGTAGCGTCGCACAGCGCTTGCGGCAAGCGCCGTGTGGCGAATTACCCTTATTGTGCAATGCAATAGAGACTGTTAACTAAAAACAAGTTAACCGCTTGAACGATGGCCCCGCAGCAAACGCCGGCGGAACAACCCGCTATGCCAAACCCCGGTCCAGCGCACGAAAATTACCCGCGCGGGCCGAATTTAGCACCACCATTGCCGCAACCCAGCTTTGGCCGCTCAGAACAGCTTTTGCCCGTTCGGGTACATCAGCACGACATCGCTGGGCTCGCTGGCATTCAGCATCGCGCGCGCCCGCTCATCCAGCGCATCGGCATCCAACCGCGCGCCGCGCAGCCCGGCCACCCGCCGTTCCCACAGCACCACATCCGCCCGCGCCCGCTCCAACTGCGCGCGCGCCAGCACCAGATCCTTCCGCCGCTCGGCATAGGACACCAGCCCACGATCGCCCTGTGAGGCATGCCAGAAGAAATAGCCGCTCAGCGACAGGAACACGACCGGCGCAACGGCCGCCCGCAGCTGCCGCTTGATCGCCCGTCCCAGAGTCGCGGTATCAAACATCGGTCACGCCATGCACCCGCCCAAGCCCCAGGAATAGCAGACTCTTTCGCGCGGTACAGTTGAAAAATCAATCCGTCAGCAGCCGCAATGACGAATTTTAGGCAAACCGGCCGCCCTGCCACCATCCTGACACAGCGCCGCACCTGATTTCGCCATCAGCGCGGTCCACAACACCCCTGCCGCCGGCCCTTCGGCCGCAGTAGGAGGCACCCCATGAACGTTCGTTCGATCATCCTGGCCGCCGTCGGCGCCGTCGCGGTGATGCTGACGGCAACATCCGCTGAGGCGGGCGACCACCGCCGTGGCGGCTATGGCGACCATCGCGGCGGCTACCATCACCAGCAGTACCATTACCAAGAGTACGGTCACCAGGGGTACCGTCACCAGGGGTACCGGCCACAGCACCACTACCGCCCGCACTACCAGCAGCACTGGCGGCCCTACAGCCACTACGCGCCGCCGCCGGTCTACTACGCACCGATGCCCTACGCCTACGCCCCGCCGAGCCTGTATCTCGGCTTCGGGTTCCGTTAACGCAGGATGCCGCGCCCGGCGTAGCGCGCCGTGGCGCCGAGTTCTTGCTCGATGCGGATCAGGCGATTGTACTTCGCGGTACGATCGCTGCGCGCCAGGCTGCCGGTTTTGATCTGGCCGCAGTTGGTGGCCACGGCGAGGTCGGCGATGGTGGTGTCCTCGGTCTCGCCGGAGCGGTGGCTCATTACCGATTTGTAGCCGGCGCGATTGGCCACCTCCATGGTGTCCAGCGTCTCGGACAAGGTGCCGATCTGATTGACCTTGACCAGGATGGCGTTGGCGGTAGCGGACTCGATGCCGCGGATCAGGCGTTCCTTATTGGTTACGAACAGGTCATCGCCAACGATGTTGATCTTGGCGCCGAGCTTGTCGGTCAGCAGCTTCCAGCCGGCCCAGTCATCCTCGGCCATCGGGTCCTCGATCGAGGCGATCGGGTATTTGGCGCACAGCGCGGCGAGGTAGTCGACCATGCCCGCAGCGTCGAACTTCTTGCCCTCGCCGGCCAGATCGTAGACGCCGTCATGGAAGAACTCGGTAGCCGCACAGTCGAGCGCGAAAGTGACATCGATGCCCGGCCGGTAGCCGGCCTTCTCACACGCTTGCGAGATGAAGGCCAAGGCATCGTCGGCCGAGCCGATATTGGGCGCGAAACCACCCTCGTCGCCGACATTGGTGTTGTGGCCGGCGTCGTGCAGCTGCTTCTTCAGCGCCTGAAAAATCTCTGAGCCCATCCGGATCGCCTCGGCCAGGGTGGCGGCACCGACCGGCTGGACCATGAATTCCTGGATGTCGATCGGGTTGTCGGCGTGTTTTCCCCCGTTGATGATGTTCATCATCGGCACCGGCAGGGTGCGCGCGAACACGCCACCGACATAGCGGTAGAGCGGCAAGCCGACCGCCTCGGCCCCCGCCCGGGCGACGGCGAGCGAGACGCCGAGCATGGCGTTCGCCCCCAGGCGCGATTTGTTGGCGGTGCCGTCCAGCGCGATCATTGCCTCGTCGATCGCCACCTGGTCGGTGGCGTCCATGCCGGCGATGGCTTCGAAAATCTCGCCTTCGACGTTGGCCACGGCGGTTCGCACGCCCTTGCCGCCGTAGCGGGATTTGTCGCCGTCGCGCAGTTCGACTGCCTCATGCGCGCCGGTCGAGGCGCCGGAGGGCACGGCGGCGCGGCCGGTAGCGCCGCTTTCCAGCACCACTTCGACTTCGACCGTCGGATTGCCGCGGCTGTCGAGGATTTCCAGGGCAGTGATATCGGCAATCGCGCTCATCGGGCGGGTCCCTTTGCTGGGGTGGCGTTCGGCGGTTGCCTAGCAGCAAGTGCCGTGCCGCACCACCTCAGGCGGCGCGCACGCCGGCGATGAACCCGCCGACCTCGCGCGACAGGGCTTCGGCCTGGCGAGAGAGCTGGCCGGCGGCTTCCAGTACCGCGGCGGCGGAGCGGCCGGTGTCGTTGGCGGCCTGGCTGACCTCGCCGATGGTGCCGGAGACTTCCTGCGAGGCCTGGGCCGCCTGTTGCACCGAGCGCGCGATCTCCTGAGTCGACATGCCTTGCTGCTCGACCGCCGAGGCGATGCCGGTGGCGATGCGGCTGACCTCGCCGATGGTGGCCACGATGCTGTCGATCGCGCCGACGGCGGCGCGGGTGGCGGCCTGGATCTGTTGCACCTGTTCGCCGATCTCCTGGGTCGCTTTGGCGGTCTGGTTGGCGAGCGACTTCACTTCCGAGGCAACGACGGCAAAACCCTTGCCGGCCTCGCCGGCGCGGGCGGCTTCGATGGTGGCGTTGAGTGCGAGCAGGTTGGTCTTGCCGGCGATTTCGCTGATCAGGCCGACCACGTCGCCGATGCGCTGGGCGCCGGTGGCCAGGGCCTTGACGATCTCGTCGGTGCGGGCAGCGTCCTGGGCGGCGCGGTCGGTGATGGTGGCGGATTGGGTGACCTGTTCGCTGATCGCGCGGATCGAGGCGCCGAGCTGTTCGGCGGAGGCGGCGACGATACTGACGCTGCCGGTCATTTGCTGGGCGGCGACGGCGACCTGGGTGGCACGGTCATCGGTTCGGCTGGCGGTGCTGGTCATCGAGGCGGCAGTGCCCTCCAGCACGCCGGCGGCCTGGCCGAGGTCGCCGGCCATTGTGCCGACGGTGCCCTCGAAGCCGCGGACCAGGACGGCCAGCGCCTCGGCGCGGCGCTGCTCGGCGGCCTGGGTCGCGGCTTCGGCGGCGGCGAGGCGTTCGGCCTGGATGCCGTTCTGCTTGAACACCTCGACCGCCTCGGCCATTGCACCGATCTCGTCGCGGTTGTGTCGGCCGGGCACCTCGACGGTCCAGTCGCGATGGGCGAGCCGGGTCATCGCCAGGGTCATGCCGGTCACCGGTCGCAGGATGCTGCGGGCGACCAGGACGGCGAATAGGATGCCGGCCAGGAGGCAGGACGCGGCGAGTGCGAGTTCGAGCCGGCTTGTGCTGGCCAATGCGCCATGCGCCGTGGTCTCGGCGGTTTCGAACGCCGTCGAGAGCGCCGTGCCGGCCGCCAGCAGGGCCGACTGCATCGCAGCCATTTGCGGCAGCTGGGTCTGGCGGTACAGCTCGGACTGTTCGAGGATCGCCACGCTGGCGGCGGTGAAGTCGTCGCGGTACTCGCCAAGCAGGCGGCGGGCCTCGCTGCCGAAGCGGCGGACTGGGATTGACCCGTTTTGGTGGACACCCTGAGACTTTCACCAGAGGTGCAGCTGATGCCGAAATCCCGACCACCGTATTCGCCTGAGTTCCGTCGCCAGATGGTCGATCTGGTGCATGCCGGGCGCGATCCCGACGAGCTTGCGCG
>CAMBRC010000048.1 GCA_945869965.1 Asaia bogorensis | reverse complement strand
CGGCCCCAGACCCCCATCCATTGAGGGTCCAGGGGGCTCGGCCCCCTGGTGGGGTGCAGGGGCGAAGCCCCTGGTCTTGTCTTCCTTGCTGACATTCGCGCTAGCCCAGCAAATGCCAGGCGGCGATGCGCAGCTTGGCCCATTTCGAGAGCTTCACCGGCACCTCCAGGCGCTCCCAGCCGCGCGCCTCCAGCCGCGCCAGGATGGCGGCGTAGGTGGCGCCCATCAGCCGGGCGGGTTTCATGGCGCGGCGGTCGCATTTTTCCATCCATGCGGCGGCGTCGCGGAAATGGCCGTGGGCGCGGGCGGCGAGGGTAGCACAGACCTGCGGCAGGGCCGGGTGGCGTAGTACCGCGCGGGGATCATGCGGGATGCCGGCGGGGTCGAGCAGATCGCGCGGCAGATAGAGGCGGCCGCGGCCGGAATCCTCGTGGATGTCGCGCAGGATGTTGGTGAGTTGCAGGGCGCGCCCGAGGTGGTGGGCGACCCGATCGGCGTTTTCCGACGCATCGCCAAAGGCGCGCACCGACAGCCGGCCGACGGCGGCGGCGACGCGGTCGCAGTAAAGGTCGAGCGTGGCTTCGTCCGGTGCCACCACCGGGGCTTCGGCGTCCATTTCCATCCCGTCGATCACGGCGATGAAATCTTCCCGGCGCAGGACGTAGGCGGTGATGGCGCGCCGGAGTTCGCGGGTCACCGCGTCATCGGCCTGCCCAGCATAGAGTGCCGCGATGCGGGCGCGCCATTCGTCGAGGCGTGGCTTTCGCGAGGCGAAGGGCGACTCCTCGTCGGCGATGTCGTCGACGATGCGGCAGAAGGCATAGATCGCGTACATCGCCTGGCGCCGCGGCGGCGGCAGGATGGCCATGCCACGGTAAAAACTGGTGCCGGCGGCGCGGACGATGGCTTCCACTTCGGCGATGTCAGTGCTGCTGCTCACCAATAACGCAGCGCCGCGAACAGCGCCCCCAGGGCATCGAACTTGCTTAGCTTCACCCGTCGGGCCAGCGGGTCTTGGCGGCGCAGGCGGGCGGCCAGGCGCTCGGCGAGGCCGAGGATCACCGCCGTCTCCAGGCGCAGGCGGCGGTCGCGCACCCCGGGCGGCAAGCGGCGGCCGGCGCGGTTGAGGGCGTCGCACTCGTCGAGCAGCGCGTCGATCACCCCACGCATGCCAGGCGTGGCGGCGGGGCGGGCGATGTCGTCCACCCCGGTGCCAAACCGCGCCAACAGGTCGGCCGGCAGGTAGCAGCGGTCGAGCTCGAGCAGGTCCTTCTGGATGTCCTGCAGGTGGTTCAGCACCTGGAGCGTGGCGCATAGGGCGTCCGAGGCGGGGAAGGTGGCCTCGGCCTCGCCATGCAGGGCGAGCACGTGGCGGCCGACCGGCATGGCGGAGAAGCGGCAATAGTCCAGCAACTCGGCCCAGTTGGCATAGCGCGTCTTGGTGGCGTCCTGGCGGAAGGCGATCAGCAGGTCGGTGGCGTGGCGCGAGGTGACGCCGCATGCGGCGAGGCTGGCGCGCAGGCCCAGGGCGCTGGGGCTGCCGGCATCGCTGTGGCCGAGCAGGACCGCTTCCATGACGTCCAGCCGGCGGATCTTGTCGTCGGGTGCTAGTTCGGGACTGTCGGCGATGTCGTCGGCATTGCGGGCGAAGGCGTAGTAGGCGTGGACATGCGGTCGCAGGCGCGCGCTGATCAGTGCCGAGCCAACCGGGAAATTCTCGTCGCCGCGCGACTTGCCGGACCATGACTCGACGTTGGGGGTTTCGACGTTGCCGCTCATGCCCGGCCCGCCGCGTAGGCGCGGCCCTTCCAGGCGACGCCGCGGCCGAAATGATGGCTCCAGGCGGCGCCTAGCGTGGCCGCCATGTAGAAGATGGCGACCAGCGGCAGGAACGGTGCCCAGGCGCGCGAGCGGCCGTAGCGATGCAGGGTTGGCAGGAATGACGCGGCCATGCCGGCCCAGCCAAGCAGGCCGGCGAGGCGGGCATTGCCTTCGCCGGCAATGGCCAAGGCCGGCGGGGCCAGGAAGACCAGGGCGAGGCCGAGCAATGTGCCGAGCAGCAGCAATGGCGAGTGGTGCAGCTGGACATAGGCCGAGCGGGCGACCATCCGCCAGATATCGCCGGGGCCGGGATAGGGCCGGATCGAGCGGGCGAGGTCGCTGTGGCCGAGCCAGATGCGGCCGCCCTGCTTGACGCGGGCCGCCAGCGCGCAGTCGTCGATCAGCCGGTCGGCAATGGTGGCAATCCCGCCGATGCGGGCGAGCGCGGTGCGGCGGATCAGCACGGTGCCGCCGGCGGCCGCGGCGGTGGCGCGGAGGGGATCGTTGACCCAGGCGAAGGGGTAGAGCAGCTGGAAGAAATAGACGAAGGCTGGGATCAGGGCGCGCTCGGCCCAGCTTTCGGTGTTCAGCCGCACCATCTCGCTGACCATGTCGCAGCCGGTGGCTTGGGCTTGGGCGACCAGCGACGACAGGTGGCCGGGGGCGTGTTCGATGTCGGCGTCGGTCAGCAGGACGAGGTCCTCGGTGCTGGCGGCCACTCCCTGGTGCACCGCCCAGAGTTTGCCGGCCCAGCCGGCGGGGCGGGGGCGGCCGTGGATCACCGTCAGCCGGTCGGCGCCCGGCAGTGTGTGCGCGATGCCGGCGGTGGCGTCGTGCGAATTGTCGTCGACCAGGATGACCCGGTAGCGGCCGGGATAGTCCTGTGCCAGCAGACTGCCGAGGCTGCGGGCGATCAGGGCGGCCTCATCGCGCGCTGGCACCACGATGGCTACGTCGGGGGCCCCGTCGGGTGCCTCGCGCGGCAGCATCGGGGGCAATGCCGGGCCGGACTGCCAGAACCGCCCGTGCAGGGTGAGCAGCCAGGCCCAGGCCAGCAGCGCGGCCGCCGCGATCACCGGGGTACCATGCGGTGATCACGAAACCACGTGACGGCATCGGCGATTGCCTGACTGGCCGGTCGTGCCGAGAACCCTAGCTCGCGCGTCGCCTTGGCCGAGGAAAAGAACATCTTCTTGCGTGCCATGCGCAGGTGGTCGCGGGTGACCAGTGGTTCGATGCCGAAGCGGGCCAGGCCTTCGCAGGCCAGTGCAACCGGCCACAGCAGGCCGGTGGGCAGACAGATGCTGGGTGGACGGCGGCCAACGCTGGCGGCGACCAGGGAGAGCAGGTCGCGCAGCAACAGGTTCTCGCCGCCGAGGACATAGCGCTCGCCGATCTGGCCGCGCTCCAGGGCGAGCAGGTGGCCCTCGGCCACGTCGTCGACATGCACCACGCATAAGCCGGTATCGAGATAGGCCGGCATCCGGCCCGAGGCGGCATCGGCGATCATCCGCCCGGTCGGCGTCGGCTTGATGTCGCGCGGGCCGATCGGGGCGGCGGGGTTGACGATGACGGCGGGAATGCCCTCGTCGCGCACCAGGGCCAAGACGGCCTGTTCGGCGCGGAACTTGGATTTCTTGTAGACGCCGATCACCGTTGCCTCGGAAACCGGCGTGGTCTCGTTGCCCGGGGTGCCATCGGACGTCAGCCCCAGCGCTGCCACGCTGCTGCAATGGACGATGCGCTCGACCCCGGCGGCATGGGCGGCGCGCAACAGGGCAACGGTGCCGTCGACATTGGCGCGCAGCATGGCATCGGGGTCAGGCACCCAGATGCGGTAGTCGGCGGCGACATGCATCACAAAGCGGCACCCGGCCACCGCCCGGGCGAGCGAGGCGGGGTCGCCCAGGTCACCCTCGACAATCTCCAGGTCGAGCCCCGCGAGGTTGCGCCGGTCGCTGCCGGGGCGGCATAGCGCGCGCACGCGGTGGCCGCGCGCCAATAGCGACCGGGCCACGGCGGAGCCGACAAAGCCAGTGCCGCCGGTCAGGAGGGTGGGAGGAGTGCTCACACGCGATCTACGCCAAGGTTTCGAGAAGCCCTGTATAGCGGCGGCGGACGAAACTGCTAGCGCGGCGGCAGGGTGGCGATGAAGGCGACGGTGTCGTCCAGAACCGGGGCGCGGCCGCGAAAGAGTTGGGCAAACCCCAGCACGATGCCGATATGGCCGACCCCGTCGTACAGCCGCAGTCGCGCTTGCCCGCCATCGTGGCTGATGCGGTCGGCCAGAGCCTGGCTGTTGCGCGGCAGCACCGTGGTATCGTCGCTGCCATGCAGCAGCAGGGTCTGCGGCGCGCGGCGGTCGGCGAAATTGATCGGTTGGGTATCGCGCAGGTCGGCGGCACTGGCGAACACCGCGCGGATGTCGCGCCCGGTGATCGGCAGGAAATCATAGGGCCCGGCCAGGCCGACCAGCCCGGCCAAGCGGTCCCGGCTGTCGCCCTCGGCGGCCAGCCAGCGCGGGTCCAGCGCCAGCATCGCAGCGATATGGGCGCCGGCCGAATGGCCCATCAGCACCACGCGGGCGGGATCGCCGCCCCAACCCGCCGCCATCCGGCGCGCCTTGGCGACGGCGGCGGCCGCGTCCTGGAGAAAGACGGGGAACCCGACCTCGGGATACAGCCGGTAGTCCGGCACCACCACGACATGTCCACGCCGGGCGAGATCGGCCGCGACGAAACGGTAGTCGGCGCGCCGTCCGGTCTGCCAGGAGCCGCCATAGAAGAACACCACCACCGGCAAGTTCGCCGCACCGTCAATTGGGCGCCAAACGTCCATCGCCTGGCGCGGCAGCGTGCCATAGGCAATGTCACGTTGCTCGACGAGCCCGGCCTGGTCGACCGTGCGGTTCAGCAGATCGGCCGGCGCACAGCCGGGAATGGCGGCGAACAGGCCGAGCAGCGGCAGGAACAGGGCGCCGACCTGGCGCAGGGATGTGCGGATCATGCCGGTGTTACGTGGCGCACGCGCCAATGGATGCCTGCCCGCCGGTCAGAGCCGTTGGCCGTAGTCGATATAGGTGTGCCGGCCCAGCCGGGTGCGGACCAGGCGCTGGCCATAGGTGCCGTCGATCGGCTCCCAGGTTTCCGGCGCCGGCGCATCACCCGGTTGGGCCCCAGGCTCCAGCGCCTCGACCAGCACGCGGCCATCCAGCATCTCGCCGCCGCCGATCCCGAGCAGCGCCAGCACGGTGGGCGCAATATCGGCCAGTCCGGCCGGCCATTCGCTCAGTTCGCCGCGCGGTACCCGCCCGCCCGCCATCATCAGCACGATCGACATCTCAGCCGCGGTCAGCCCGCCATGGGTGCCCGCCCCGGCCTGCAACGCGCCATCGTTCAGCGTGGTGCCCGACAGGCCCAGCGGTGACGCCGCCGCCCCCGCCCTCAGGGTGAACAACACCTCGGCGGTGCGCCGGTGATCCACCAGCACGGCACTGCGCGGCAGCACGCCGGGCGGCAGGTCGGCGCCATCGGCGGCGAAGACATGGCCGATCCAGTCCTGCCGGGTCAGCCAGGCGGCAACCTCGCTGATCACCGCGGCCTCGCCGCCCGGCACCACGACGCCGCCGCTGACGCCGGCCAGCATCCGGCAGCCGGCGAATTCAGGCTGGGCGGCAAACAGCGGTGCGGCACTGACATTGCCGGTGATGGTGGCGTGGCCATGGTCCGAGGCGGCCATGATGTGCAGGTGGTCGCGCATCGGCCCCGCTTGCCAGTCGTCCAGGATACGCCCGAAGGCGGCATCCACCCGGCGCAGCGCGTCGTGGTTCCCCGTACTGCCCAAGCCCTGGTAGTGGCCGGAGGTATCGGGCTCGCACAGCCACAGGATGGTCGCCGCCGGCGGGTCCGGCAGGAAATTGCTGCGAAAGACATCGGCGATCCACTCGGCCTTTCCGGTGGGGTCGGCCGGCGGTGGTTCCAGCGTGGCCAGCAGTGCCGCGCCCTTGGGCGAACAGGCCTGCGCCCCGTGCACCGACAGCGTCACCTGGCCGAGGGCGGCGGCGGTCGGATTCAGCACATGGCTCTGTCCGGTGGTGCCGCTGCTAAGCAAGGCAAAGTCGCGCCCCGCCGCGGCCAGCCGGGCGCCGAGGGCGGGCATGTCCAGCAGCGCCTCGCCCATTGCCTCCTCCAGCGCCAGTAACGCCGCCATCTGCCCGGTATCGACGCTGCGCCCCGCAGCACCCCGGACATTGGCGTCGACCGGGTGTGCCAGCCGGTTGGCCACCAACCCATGCCGCCGCGGCATGCAGCCGGTGGTGACGGTGGCCGAGCAAACCCGTGTCTCGGACGGAAACACCGAACGGGCGCGGGCGAAGCGGGTGCCCATCGCGGCCAGGCGCAGCAGGTTGGGCGTGGTGTCCGGGCGCACCAGGTCGGGGCGCAGCCCGTCGAACACCAACAGCAGGAACCGCTCGTCCATTCCGTCGACCCTCGCCATCACCTCGTGTGCTTTAGCGGGCTTGGCCGCACCCGTCATCCCGGCATGTCGCCGCCACATTGCTTGACTTCCAAATTGCCGGGTTCATAGGTTCATTGCATCAAACACCGGGCGCCCAGCGCGCCCGTTTTCGGGGAGGCTGAGGCCCATGATGGCGAATCGGATTGGCCGGCGGATGCTGGCGGCGACCTTGGCGGCAGGTGCCATGCTCGGCATTGCCACCGTCCAGGCCCAGGCCGGCGAGGTCACATTCTGGACGTGGCGCCAGGAAGACAAGGCCGCCTACACTGAGCTGTTCGCCGATTTCATGAAGGCCAATCCCGGCATCACGGTGAAGTTCGAGGCCTTTGCCGTCGAGCAATACGCCACCGTGCTCTCCACCGCGCTGGCCGCTGGCAAGGGCGGCGACGTGATCCACACTCGCGCCTATGGCGGGCTGGAGCAGTTCGCCAAGGCTGGCTACCTGCTGCCGCTCGACCCCGCCAACGTGCCTGAACTGGCCAACCTGCCGGACGACGCCAAGGCCAGCCTGACCCTGCGCGCCGACGGCCGCATCTACTCCTATGCGTTCGCCAGCCAAACGCTGGGCCTGTTCGTCAACAACGATGTCTTCAAGGCCGCCGGGCTGACCGCGCCGACCACCTGGGCCGAGCTGCTCACCGTCGCCAAGACGCTGAAGGACAAGGGCGTGGTGCCGCTGGCCAACGGCATGGCCACCGCCTGGATGTGTGAGGTCTTCACCTCGGTGTTCACCAACCCGCATCTCGGCCCGAACTTCACGGCCGATCTGCTGGCCGGGCGCGCCACCTTCGAGGACCCGCGCTACACCGCCGCCCTGTCCAAGCTGCTCGAACTGCGCGAATTCATGCCGACCGGCTTTTCCGGCATCGACTACCCGACGGCCCAGCAGCTGTTCCTGTCCGGCCGTGCCGCCATGTTCGCCGGCGGCAGCTTCGAGATCGCCAATTTCCGCAAGCAGAACCCGAAGCTGGACATGAGCTTCGTCGCCCCGCCGGCACCGGCCGCCGGCGCACCGCGTCTGGTCAGCAAATTCTTCGACGGCGGCTATGCGGTGAACGCCAAGACCGCCAACCAGGCCGACGCGCTCAAGCTTGTACGCTGGATGGGCACAACGCAGTTCGGCGACAAGTTCTCCGCGCTGCTCGGCAACATCTCGCCGATCAAGGGTGTGACCATCGCTGATCCAATGCTGGCCGGCGTGGCAAAGCTGAACGAAACCGCGGCGCCCTACATCACCGCGGTGTATTTCCGCTACGACAGCCCCACCGGCTCGGAGCTGTTGCAGCCCGGCATCCAGAAGATGATGGCGGGCAGCATGACCCCGGCCGAGGTTGGCACCTCGATGACCCAGGGCATTGCCCGCTACTTCAAGCCGTTCCAGAAATAAATGACGCTAACGGCAGCCGCGCGCCGGGCCCATGCTCGGCGCCGGCAAGGCCTGTGGATCCTGTTCCTGCTCGCCCCGGCGCTGCTGGTGATGACCCTGTTTGTCGCCTGGCCGCTCCTCTCGGCGCTGCGCTACGCCTTCTTCAGCTTCAAGGGCGTCGCGCCCGACAGTTTCGTCGGGCTGCGCAACTTCGCCGATGTGCTCATCGAAGAGCCCTTCGCCAGCTGGACCTGGCGCGCCTTGCGCCACAACATCATCGTCTTCGCCGCCCTGATGGTGGTGCAGAACGGGCTCGCTTACCTGATCGCCTTCGCCCTGCTCAAGGGCCTGCCCGGCCACCGCATCCACCAGGTGATCGTGTTCCTGCCGGTCGTGCTGTCGGCGGTGATCGTCGGCTTCCTGTGGAAGCTGTTTTTGCATCCGCTGTTCGGCATGGTGAATGCCGCCCTCGCCTTGGTCGGCCTGCCCGGCCGGCCGTGGCTTGGCGATGAGTCGACCGCGCTGGGTAGTCTGATCTTCACCAACGCCTGGCACTGGGTCGGCTTCCCCGCCCTGATCTTCCTGGCCGGGATGCAGCGGATTCAGAAGGAAACGCTGGAGGCCGCGCGCATCGACGGCGCCACTGACCGGGTGCTGCTGACCCGCATCATCTGGCCGCTAGTGGCGCCGGCGACCACCATCATCTTCACCCTGACCTTTATCGGCAGCTTCAACTGGTTCGAACTGCCCTATGTGATGTCCGGCCTTAACGGCTCGCCCGGCGGTGCCACCGATGTGCTCGGCCTGTATTTCTATCGCACCGCCTTTGGCAACACGACGTCCGGCCTGCAGGATTTCGGCCGTGGCAGCGCGCTGGCGGTGCTGATGTTCCTGTTCATCGCCACCACATCCGCGATCGCGCTGCGCTTCCTGCGCCGCCGCGAGATGGAACTGTAGCGGGGGGTGGCGGGAAGCAAGGCGAGGGCTCTGCCGTCGCGGCGCGAAGCCGCGCCACGGGACCCGTTGGGGCCGGCGGCCCCAAACCCCCTTTTGCCGAAGACGCTTATGGTTGAGGGTGCAGGGGTCTCGGACCCCTGCTGGGGTCAAGGGGCAAAGCCCCTAGCCTTTGCTTCTCCTCCCCCACTACCTGTTCGTCGGCGCAGGCTGGCCGGGCTATAAAGGCGCGTGCGGCGATATGTGGGGATGTGCTGACGATGCAGACTGGTGTACGGCGGCGCGGCTTGCTGGCGACTGGGGCCGCGTTGGTTGCCGGCAGCGCCGTGGCACAGGAACTGCGCGATCGTCCCGCTGGTCAGGAGGTGGCTCCGGTCCTGTTTGTGCATGGCTCCGGCGACAGCGCGGCGCTGTGGATTCCAACGATCTGGCGTTTTGAGTCCAACTATTACCCGCGCGCGCGCCTTTTCGCGATCGACATGCGCCTGCCGACCGCGCGCCGTGTTGACGCCGTGCGTGATCCCGGCCGCTCGTCGGTGGACGAGGCTACAGCGCAACTGGCCCAGGAGGTTGCGCGCGTGCGTCGCAGCACCGGGATCGAGCGCATCGTGCTGGTGGCGCATGGGCGCGGCGGCAATATCGTGCGCAACTACCTGCGCGGCAGCGGCGCGCTGCGAATTAAGGCTGCGATCCTGTGTGCCGCCCCCAGCCACGGTCTGATCGTTTCCGACACCCACTTGGTCGGCAGCGAGTTCAATGGCGCCTCGCCGTTTCTGCGTCAGCTCAATGCCTTGCCGGGCGAGGTGCCGCCGGGTGCGGCCATCACCACCATTGCCAGCGACCGGATGGACAAATGGGCCCAGCCCGACGGCCGCTTCCTCGGCCTGCCAGGCGTCTTGACGGGGATCGGCCATGACGGCCCGGCGCTGCGCGGGGCGACCAACATCGTGCTGACGGGCATCGACCACATGGAGGCGGCCTATTCCGCTGATGCCTTTACCGAGATCTACCGCATCGCCGCCGGAGAGGCGCCCTCGGTCGGCCGGATCCGCGGCGAGGTGAAGCCGACACTGAATGGCCGCGTCAGCGCCTATGAGGCCGGTGTGCCGACCAATATCGGGGTCGCCGGTGCGCAGGTTCGCGTCTTCGCGGTTGACCCCGGCACCGGCGAGCGCATCGGCCCGGAACGGTACGAGCGCATCACCCCGGCCGATGGCAGCTGGGGGCCGATGGAGGTTGAGCCCGATTTCACCTACGAGTTCGAGGTGACGTTGCGTGGCTACCCGATCACCCACATCTATCGGGCGCCGTTTCCGCGCAGCAGCGACCATGTCCATCTTCGCCCTTACCTGCCCGATCGCGCCGACCCCAAGGATGGTGCGCTGGTTGTGGTCACTCGCCCGCGCGGCTTTTTTGATTTCGGCCGCGACCGCATCGAGATCGGCGGGCAGAAGGTTGGTGGCGGGATGGACATCCCCAGTGAGAACACGTTGCGCGCCCACGCGCCGGGGCCACAGGGGCCGATGCAGGTGCAGTACAACGCCGAACGTGCAGCAGGCCGGACTTGGCCGCTTGCCACCCGGCATGTGACGGTGATCGAGTTGGGCGAATGAGTGCCGCCGGTGGAATGCCGTTGGTCGAGGTTGCCGGTCTGAATGTCGCCTTTGGCGCGCGCCAGGTGGTGTGCAATGTCGGATTCAGCCTGTCGCGCGGCCGCACCCTGGCCCTGGTTGGTGAAAGCGGTTCGGGCAAGTCACTGACCGCATTGGCGCTGCTCGGGCTGTTGCCTCCCGGCGCCGCCTGCACCGGGCGCATCTGCCTGGATGGGCAGGAGGTGGTGGGCGCGAGCCAAGCCACCCTGCGCCGGCTGCGCGGCGGGGTTGCCGGCATGGTGTTCCAGGAGCCGATGAACAGCCTGAACCCGTTGACCCGTATCGGCCGCCAAATCACCGAGGCGATGCACTTGCATCCGCGGGCCAAGGGGTCAGTTGGCGGGCCGGTCGATGGTGCCGCGGCACGTGCCCGCGCCGTCGAATTGCTGGCCGAGGTTGGCTTCCCCGACGGCGCCAGCCGGATCGACGCTTTCCCGCACCAGCTTTCCGGCGGCCAACGCCAGCGTGTGATGATCGCCATCGCGCTCGCCAACGATCCCGCCCTGTTGATTGCCGACGAGCCCACCACCGCGCTGGACGTCACCATCCAGGCGCAGATCCTCAAGCTGCTCGCCGCCGAGAAGGCCGCGCGCGGCCTCGCCCTGCTGCTGATCAGTCATGACCTCGCCATCGTGCGCCGCTATGCCGACGATGTCTGCGTGATGAAGGATGGCGATGTGGTGGAGGCCGGCCCGGTCGCCCGGGTCTTCCAACACCCGCAGCACCCCTATACCCGCATGCTGCTGGCCGCCGAGCCAGGCGGCGCGCCGGCCGCCCTTGCCATCGACGCTCCCGTGCTGATGCAGGGCGACAACATCCGGGTCCATTTTGCCATCCGCCGCGGCGTCCTGCGCCGGGCGGTGGCCCACGTGAAGGCAATCGACGGCGTCTCGGTGACGGTGCGCCAGGGCGAGACCGTCGGCCTGGTCGGCGAAAGCGGCTCCGGCAAGTCCACCATGGGTTTCGCACTGCTCAAGCTGCAGGCCGCGGAAGGCCGCATTGCCTTTGCCGGCCAAGACCTGTCCAGGTTGGATCGCCCGGCCTTGCGCCATCTGCGCGCCGACATGCAGATCGTCTTCCAGGACCCATTCGGCAGCCTGTCGCCGCGCCTTTCGGTGGGCGAGATCATCGCCGAGGGGCTGGCTGTGCATGAACCAACACTGGTGCAGGCCGCCCGCGAGGCACGCGTCGCAGCCGCACTGGACGAAGTCGGGCTGCCGGGCGATTCGGTCGAACGCTACCCGCACGAGTTCAGCGGCGGTCAGCGCCAGCGCATCGCGATTGCCCGCGCCATGGTGCTCAAGCCGCGCTTCGTGGTGCTGGATGAGCCCACCAGCGCGCTGGACATGTCCGTCCAGAGCCAGATCGTCGAATTGCTGCGCCGGCTCCAGGCGGAACACAATCTGGGTTACCTGTTCATCAGCCACGACCTCAAGGTGGTCCGCGCCATGGCCCACCGTGTGGTGGTGCTGCGCCAGGGCAGGGTCGTGGAACAAGGCCTGTCCGAACAGGTTTTTGCCCAGCCGCGCGAGGACTACACCCGCGCCTTGATGGCCGCCGCCTTCAGCCTGGAGGCCGACGAGACCGGCGTCGTTGCGATTTGAAGAAACCTGCATCCACAGGCCGCCGCACGACGTAGTGCTCGTGAGGATGGCGCGCAGATGTGCTATTCTGCACTGAATAAATCTGGGGAGTTTCCACCATGAACCTGCTGACCCGTCGCAGCGCCCTGTTCGGCGCCGCTGCCGCCACCGTCTATGCTGCCGTGCGCACCAATACGGCGCTGGCGCAAACCCCCGGCCCGTTCAGCCTGCCGGCGCTGCCCTACGCGCCCGAGGCCAACGAGCCGCACATCGACACCATGACGATGAACATCCATCACGGCCGCCACCACGCCCTGTTCGTCAACAATCTCAACGCTGCCGCAAAGGACAATCCTCAAATCGCGGCCATGCCGATCCACCAGATCCTGCAAAAGATCGGCGAAATGCCCGAGGCGATCCGCGGCGTCATCCGCAACAGCGGCGGCGGCCACGCCAACCACTCGATGTTCTGGACCATCATGGGCGGCAAGGGCGGCGCGCCGGCGGGCGACGTCGCCGCCGCAATCACCCGCGATCTCGGCGGCTTCGAGAAGATGCAGGCCGATTTCAACCGCATGGGCCTGGGCGTGTTCGGCTCCGGCTGGGTCTTCGTCACCGTGGACGCTGCCGGCAAGCTGATGCTCAACGCCCGCCCCGGCCAGGACAACCCGCGCATGGACGGTGCCATGGTCCTGCTGGGCAATGACGTGTGGGAGCACGCCTATTACCTCAAATACCAGAACCGCCGCGCCGACTACCTCGCCAGCTGGTGGAACGTCGTCGACTGGTCAAAGGTCGATGCGCGCTATGCCGCCGCCAAGGCCGGCACGCTCGGCATTTGAGCCACGGCAGAAACTCGGCCTCCCTGGGCATCTCGTCCAGGGAGCACCGCTTCAGTAACCGACCGCCAGGACGGTGCCGAACATCCCGATCCCGGCAACCGCGACAAAAGCCAGTCCAAACATCATCATCCGAAAATGAGAGCGTCGCATTTTTTGCTCAATTATTACAAACACTAACGATAGCAGTAGATTAGCATACCAAAGGGCATCTGAAAACCCCTTCCGGCGAAAAGCCCAACACCGCGACGGAGAGACGCAAGCCAAGCGGATAAAAGTTTTTTTGTTCTTTTTTTCAAAAAAAAACAAGCGCTTCTTTTTAAAAAAAAGAAGCAAAAACTTTCATCCATTTGCCAATTCGCCGACATGCTCGGCCAGCGCAATTGCCGCGGTCAGGCCCGGTGATTCAATCCCGAACAGGTTGATCAGTGACGGCACGCCGTGCACCGCCCTGCCCTGGACAACGAAATCCTGCCCCGGCGCCCCCTTCGGCACGATCTTCGGCCGTATCCCGGCATAGCCCGGCTGAATCTGCCCATCCTGCAACGCCGGCCAATATCGCCGCACCGCGTCATAGAAGCTATCCGCCCGCCGCGGATCGACCACGTACTCGATCCGCTCAACCCACTCCACATCCGGCCCAAACCGCGCCTGCCCTCCCAAATCCACCGTAATATGTACCCCCAACCCGCCAGGCACCGGTACCGGATAGATCAACCGCGAGAACGGCGACTTCCCCACTAGGGTAAAATAGTTCCCCTTGGCGTAGTACTCCTGCGGAATCATCTGCCGCGGCATCCCCTCGATCGCGCGCGCCAGCGAACAGGCGTGCAACCCCGCCGCATTCACCACCAGCCGCGCCCGCAGCCGCATCGGATCGGCGCCACCCACCGACAGCTCAACTCCCTCTTCCACCACCCGCCCGCCTTCGACCGGTGAGTGGAACACAAACACCGCTCCCGCATGCTCGGCATCGCCCTGTAGCGCCAACATATAGGCGTGGCTGTCCAACACCCCCGTCGTCGGCGAAAACAACGCCCCAGTGCACGACAGGTTCGGCTCCATTGCCACCGCCTCGGCGGTCGTCAGGAACCGCATCCCCTCCACCCCGTTCGCCTCCGCCCGCGCCTTGATCCCCGTCAGCATCTCCGTCTCGACATCGCTGGTCGCCACGATCAGCTTGCCGCAATTGGCATACGGCACGCCGCGCTCGTCGCAGTACCGGTACAGCATCCGCCGCCCGGCCACGCAGAACCGCGCCATCAGGCTGCCCTTGGGATAATAGATCCCGGCATGGATCACTTCGCTGTTGCGCGACGAGGTCTCCGTCCCGATCCCCTCGGCCGCATCCAGCACAATCACCTCGCGCCCCGCCAGCGCCAGCGCCCGCGCCACCGCGATGCCCACAACGCCGGCACCGACCACCACAACATCAACTTCGTCCATCCGACCCTCCACCGCCCACAGCAAGCGGATAAAAGTTTTTTGGTTCTTTTTTTCAAAAAAGAACAAGCGCTTCTTTTTGAAAAAAGAAGCAAAAACTTTCATTCATTCGCCCCTCTTTCACAATGGTTGCCCCGCTTCACAATGGTTGCCCTGCGCCAACGCCCGCCCTACATCCGGCTCAGACCCATCAGGAGACTTCACGATGAAGCGGCGTCAGGTTCTCGGCGGCATGGCGGCAGCGCTCGCGGCCCCCAGCGTGGTTCAGGCCCAGTCCAAGCGCGTGCTGAAATTCGTCCCCGACGCCGACCTCGCCGTCATCGACCCCGTCATCACTACCAGCTACCAGACCCGCGACCACGGCTTCATGGTGTTCGACAGCCTCTACGGCCAGGACGACCAATACCGCACCCGCCCCCAGATGGCCGAGGGCCACGTGGTCGAGGATGACGGCCGCACCTGGAAGATCACCCTGCGCGACGGCCTCACCTTCCACGACGGCACGAAAGTCCTCGCCCGCGACTGCGTCACGTCCATCCAACGTTGGGGCAAGCGCGACAGCTTCGGCCAGGCCCTGATGGCCGCCACCCACGAGATCGACGCCCCAGACGACAAGACCATCCGCTTCCGCCTGAAAAACCCGTTCCCCCTCCTGCCCGACGCGCTCGGCCACTACTCGCCCAACATGCTGGCCATCATGCCCCAGCGCCTGGCCGAAACCGACCCGTCCAAGCAGATCACCGAGATGGTCGGCAGCGGCCCGTTCAAGTTCAAGGCCGATGAGCGCGTCCCCGGCAGCCGCGTCGTCTACGAGAAATTCGCCGGCTACGTGCCCCGCAACGAGCCCGCCGAACGCACCGCCGGCGGCAAGGTCGTCCATTTCGACCGCGTGGAATGGATGATCATCCCCGACGTCTCCGCCGTCGCCAACGCCCTGACCCAGGGCGAGCTGGACTGGTGGGGCGGCGTCGCAGCCGACCTGCGCCCGGTCCTGGCCCGCTCGCGCAATGTGCGCCTGTTCACCATGATCCCCACCGGCACCATCGCCACCATGCGCTTCAACCAGCTCAACGCGCCCTTCGACAATCCCGCCATCCGCCGCGCCGTCATGCATGCCGTCACCCAGTCCGACTACATGATCGCGATCCAGGGCGAAGACCGCGCCACCTGGCGCGACGGCGTCGGCTATTTCTGCCCGGACACCCCCATGGCCAGCGAGGCCGGCATGGAGAACCTCACCGCCAAGCGCGACCTCGAAGCGGTGAAACGCGAACTCGCCGCCGCCGGCTACAAGGGTGAAAAAGTCGTCCTCCTGGCCCCCCAGGACATCCCCTCCACCAAGGCGATCGCCGAAGTCACCCACGACCTGTTCCGCCGCATCGGCCTGAACGTTGACGCCCAAGCCATGGACTGGGCCACCGTCGTCCAGCGCCGCGCCAAGCAGGATCCGGTCGACCAAGGCGGCTGGAGCGTCTTCCACACCTCCTGGGGCGGCGTCGACCAGTTCAACCCGGCCGTCCACGCCTTCCTGCGCGGAAACGGCAAGTCCGGCATCATGGGCTGGCCACTTAGCCCCACCATCGAGGCGCTCCGCGCCGAATGGCTCCTGGCCCCCGACCTCGCCGCCCAGCAGAAGGTCTGCGAAACCCTCCAGCTCCAGGCCTTCAAGGACGTCCCCTATATCCCGCTCGGCCAGGTCCGCGGCCAAAGCGCCCACCGCGCTGACCTGCAAGGCGTCCTGACCGGCCTGCCCGTGTTCTGGAACGTTCGGCGAGGCGTTTAGCCAGAAAGGCTGGGCTCCGCCCAGACCCGCCAGGGGGCCAAGCCCCCTGGACCCTTATAAACTAAGGTCCAGGGGCTTGGCCCCTGGTGGGTCCAGGGCGAAGCCTTGGCCTTGCCTTCACCTCAGCTGGCGCCCACCCCGTCAGCATCGCTAGCCGCAGCGTTACCGGCACCCGCTCGCCCTCTTGCGGCAACGTGGCCAACGCCACCGGAAACAATGCCCGCGGCGGGGTGCGCCGGTCGCGCAGCCGCACCGCGTTGCCCTCCCCGCTCGCGCGCAGGTCGCGCAACAGCTCCAGCGGATTGCGATAGGCAACCGCGATCCGGTCGGCATCCACCACCGGCAGCGCGAACCCCGCCCGCTGCAACAGCGCCGCGCCATCGCCCAAATCCGGAAACGGCGAGACCCGCGGCGACGCTCCACCGGCCACCATCGCTTCCGCCTCCATCAACGCCGCGCGCAATTCGCCTAGCGTCCCCAGCGCCGGCAGGCTGGCGAGGAAAAAACCATCCGGCTTTAACGCCATGCGCAACTGGATCAATGCCCCCGGCAGGTCGTTCACCCAGTGCAGCGACAAATTGGCCACCACCAGGTCGAAACTCTCCGGTGCAAACGGCAGGAACTCCTCGTCCGCTGCCACCGCCACGCCGCCGTTCACCGCCGCCATTGCCGGCGACAGGTCGCAGCTGACCACCTCGATCCCGCGCGCCCGCAACAGCGGCGCCACCACCCCGCGCCCGCCGATATCCAGCGCACGGGCGAACCGATGCTTCGTGTCGTCCAGCCGGTCGAGCAGCCGCTCCGCCACCTCGCGCAGGACCGGCGCCGTCGTGCCGACCGTGGCGGCGGCGCGGTCGCGGTGCAGCCGCACGGCGCGGCGGTCGAAAACCAGCATGGAATCGCTCATGCCGCCCATGTGCGCTTCCCCAACGATAAAGCCAAGGCGTATGGTCCGCTCAGGTTTGAGGAGGAACACGATGCGCCGGATCGACGCCGCCACGCTGCGCGCCTGGATTACCGACGGCCAGGAGCTGGCGCTACTGGATGCACGGGAGGAGGGCGAGTTCGGCGCCAGCCACCTCTTCTGGGCCGTCCCCTGCCCCTATTCCCGCCGTGAACTGCGCGCGCCCGGCCTGCTGCCCCGGCGCGGCACCCGTGTGGTGGTCTGTGACGATGGGCGCGGTGTGGCCGAGAAACTCGCCACCTACCTCGAATCCATCGGCTGCACCGACATCGCCGTGCTCGATGGCGGCACCAAGGCCTGGGAGGCCGCGGGCTACGTCCTGTTCAGCGGCGTCAACGTCCCGAGCAAGGCGTTCGGCGAGTGGGTCGAGCACCATTTCGGCACCGAGAGCGTCGACGCCCCGGAGCTGAACGCCTGGCTCAACGACGGCCGCGACATGGTCGTGCTGGACAGCCGGACAGTGGAAGAATTTCGCCGCATGTCGATCCCGCGCGGCCAGTCGGTGCCGGGCGGCGAACTCGCCTACCGCATCGCCGACATCGTGCCGAACCCCGACACGCTGATCGTGGTCAACTGCGCCGGGCGCACCCGCTCGATCCTCGGCGCCGAAACCCTGCGCCAGGCCGGCGTGCCCAACAAGGTGGTTGCCCTGCGCAACGGCACCATGGGCTGGGAACTCGCCGGCCTCACCCCCGATCGCGGCCAACCCGCCGAGTTCACCCCCGGCAGGCCGAAGACAGCGAACCTCGCCCATAGCCGTGCCGAAACCTTCGCCAACCGCTCGAGCGTTCGGGTGATCGACGCCGCCGCCCTGGCCGCGATGGAGGCCGACCCCAGCCGAAGCCTGTATGTCCTCGACGTGCGCGACCCCACGGAATACCGCACCGGCACACGTCCCGGCGCGCTCTCGGCCCCTGGCGGCCAGCTGGTCCAGGCGACCGACACCTGGATCGGCGTGCGTGGCGCGCGCATCGCGCTGATCGACGATGACGGCGTGCGTGCCCGCATGTCGGCCGCCTGGCTGCGCCAGATGGGCCATGCCGACGTGTTCGTCGCTGAAGGCGCGTTGGGCACCGCCCACCTCGTCGCGGTGTCGCCCCCCTCCGCCGCAACGGTCGACGCCGCCGCACTGGACGCCCCCGGCACGGTGGTGATCGACCTCGCCCGCAGCATCGATTTCCGCGACGGCCACATCCCCGGCGCCATCTGGGGCGTGCGCGGCCGCCTCGGCCGCCTGCGCAGCGCACTGGAAGGCTCGTCCCAAGTGGTCATCGCCTCGCCGGACGGCGTCCTGGCGGCCTATGCGGTGGCCGAGGTGCAGGCAATCGCCCCCGCCCCGGTGCGTGCCCTGGCCGGCGGCACCGATGCCTGGAAGCAGGCCGGCCGCCCGCTCGACCGCGACCGCACGGTGCCGTCGGATGCCGAATGCATCGACTTCTACCTGCGCCCCTACGACCGCAATTCCGGCGTCGAGGAAGCGATGCAGGCCTACCTGTCATGGGAGATCGACCTGGTGCACGAGATCGAGCGCGACGGCACGGTACGCTTCGGCGTCTGACTTGCGCGCCTTGGCGCAACTTGGTCTGCGCGCTGGCCATGTCGCGGCCCGCGCCATGCTCGACGCCCTGCTGCCGTCGCACTGCCTGACCTGCGATGCGCTGGTCGGCGGCCCAGGACAGCTCTGCCCCGACTGCTTCCGCGCCACCACCTTCATCACCGCGCCGCATTGCCGCTCATGCGGCCGCGCCTTCCCGCATGCCGCCCACACTAGCCTGGCCACCTGCGACGATTGCACCGCCGCCCCGCCGCCCTGGGGCGAGGCGCGTGCCGTCCTTGCCTATGACGCCCAGTCGCGTCGGTTGGTACTGCCGTTCAAGCACGCCGACCGGCCGGAGCTGGCCCATGCCCTGGCCCGCATGATGGCGCGCGCCGGCGCTGCCCTGCTGTCGCGCGCCGATCTGCTGGTGCCAGTGCCGCTGCATCGCTTCCGCCTGCTCGGCCGGCGCTACAACCAATCCGCCCTGCTGGCCCAAAGCCTCCAGCGCCTGTCCGGCGTTCGCGCCGTGCCCGACGCCCTGCGCCGCACCCGCGCCACCAAGTCCCTGGCCACGCTCTCCGCCGAGGTCCGCGCCCGCATGCTCGCCGGCGCCATCGCGGTGCGCCGCCCCGCCATGATCGCCGGCCGCCACGTGCTGCTGGTTGACGACGTGCTGACCACCGGCGCCACCGCCCGCGACTGCACCCGCGCCCTGCTGGAAGCAGGCGCGGCCGGTGTGGATCTCCTCGTCGCCGCCCGCGCCGGCCGGTCACAGACGGAGTAGGACCGGCTAACACCGACAGGCTGAATTCAAGCCAAAAAAAAGCCGCCCCGGGGAACCCCGGGGCGGCGTTTCCTGGTCGAGCGTGTAACGCTCAGCGCATCGGCGGCGCGTAGTGCAGCCCACCGGCATTCCACAGCTTGTTGATGCCGCGGGGGATGCCGTACGGGGTGATGTTGCGCTCCCACATCTCGGCGAAATTGCCGGCCTGCTTGATCGCGTTGTAGGCCCACTTGTTGTCCACGCCGAGCGCCTTGCCCATGTCGCCCTCGACGCCGAGGAGGCGGCGCACTTCGGGGATGGTGGCGGACTTGGCGATGTCGTCGACGTTGGCCGAGGTGATGCCGTATTCCTCGGCGATCAGCTGGGCGAAATAGGTCCAGCGGACGATGTCGAAGAACTTGTCGTCACCCTTGCGGACCATGGCGCCGAGCGGCTCCTTGGAGATGATGTCCGGCAGCAGCAGGTGCTCGGTCATCTTGGTGCCCTGCTGGAAGCGGAAGCCGGCGAGGCCCGAGGCGTCGGTCGAGTAGACGTCACAACGGCCGGACAGATAAGCGTTCTGGATCTCGTTGGTGTCCTGGATGAGGATCGGAGTGAACTTCATCTTGTGGATGCGGAAGAAGTCGGCCACGGCCAGTTCGGTCGAGGTGCCCGGGGCGACGCAGACGGTGGCGCCGTCCAGTTCCTTGGCGGCGGCGACCTTGAGCGAGGTCTTCACCAGGAAGCCGGTGCCGTCATAGAAGTTCACGCTGGCGAACATGCCGCCGAGATTGCCTTCGCGGCCGAGGGTCCAGGTGGTGGAGCGGTACAGCATGTCCACTTCGCCCGACTGCAGCGCGGTGAAGCGGTTCTGCGCGGTCGTCGGGATGAACTTCACCTTCTTGGCGTCGCCCAGGATGGCGGCGGCCACGGCGCGGCAGGCATCGACATCGATGCCGCGCATCACGCCCTGGCTGTCCGGCAGCGAGAACATCGGCGAGTTGCCGGCGGTGCCGCAGTTCAGTTCGCCGCGCTTGACGATGGCGTCGATGGTGGCCGAGCCGGTGCCTTGGGCCTGGACGCCGACGCTGGCAACGGTAAGGAAGGCGCCGGCGATCATGGCGCCTGCGGTGATACGCATCATTGGGAAGCTCCCTGGTTGAGGCGGTATCGCACCGCCGATGGCGCTCTAATGGCGTTGGTCAGCGACAAGATCAATAGCTGCGTTGCACAGGGCGCACTGCTGGGCGCACTGCTGGGCACGTTGCCGGCTTAACGAAGCGGCGGCGCGTACTGCAGGCCACCCTCGTTCCACAGCCGGTTGAGCCCGCGCGGAATGCCGACCGGCACGATATTGCGCTGCCACATATCGGCGTAGCTGCCGACCTGCTTGATGATGTTGTAGCCGAAGCGGTTATCCACCCCCAGCGCCCGCCCCATGTCACCCTCCAGCCCCAGCAGCCGGCGGATTTCCGGCACGTTGCTGGCCAGCGCCTGGTCGACATTGGCCTGCGTCAGGCCGTGTTCCTCGGCGATTAGCCCGACGAACATCGTCCAGCGCACCAGGTCGAAGAACTTCGCATCGCCCTTGCGCACCATCACCCCCAGCGGCTCCTTGCTGACGATTTCGGGCAGCAAGACGTGCTCGCCCGCCCGGTCGCCCTGGATGAAGCGATAGCCGGCCAGGCCGGAGGCGTCGGTGGAATAGGTGTCGCACCGCCCCGCCAGATAGGCGCCGCGGATCTCCGCCGTGTCCTGGATCAGCACCGGATTGAATTTCATATTGTGCTGCCGGAAATAATCAGCGACCGCCAACTCGGTGGACGACCCCGGCGCCACGCAGACCGCGGCCCCGTCGAGCTGCCGCGCCGAGGTGATGCCACTGGTCGCCTTCACCAGAAACCCGGTGCCATCATAAAAATTGATCCCAGCGAAGCTCAGCCCCAGGTTGCCCTCACGCCCCAGCGTCCAGGTCACCGCCCGCGTCAACAGGTCGATCTCGCCACCCTGCAGGATGGTAAAGCGGTTCTGCGTGGTGGTGATGACGAAGCGGGTGCGCCGGGCATCGCCCAGGATGGCGGCCGCCACCGTGCGGCAGCGATCGGCGTCCAGCCCCCGCATCACCCCCTGGCTATCGGGCAGCGAAAACCCGGGCGTCACGCCAGACGTGCCGCACAGCACCTCGCCGCGCTTGACGATGGCATCGATGGTTGGCGAGCCCGAGCCTTGGGCCAGCACGGGGTATACCGCCAGGACCAAAAGCAAAGCCAACACTGATGCAGGCCATGACCGTTTCATCGCTGTTCCATTCCCCGCGGGCTTATTTGATCGCGCCTTGCGTCATACCCTCGATGAAATGCCGCGACAGCACAATGTAAACCGCTACGATCGGCAGCGCCGCCAGGCTCAGCCCGGCAAACAACACCCCCCAATCCGTATTGTATTCGCCCATGAACACCGTCAGCCCCTGGGGCAGGGTCTTGAGGCGCTCGCTGGAGATGAAGATCAGCGGAAAAAAGAAATCGTTCCAGATCGGCACCGCGTTCTGGATCGCCGCGATCACCATGGCTGGGCGCGCCAGCGGAAGCATCACCAGCAGCATGATGCGCAGCTCGCTGGCACCTTCCATGCGCGCGGCCTCCTCCAACTCAGTGGGCAGGGAGCGCAGGAAGCCGGTGAGGATGAAGATCGCCGATGGCAGCCCCATCGCCACATACACCAGCACCAGTCCGGCCCGCGTGTCGATCAGCCCGAGCGCGTCGAGCTGGATGAACAACGGGATCACCGCCAGCTTCAACGGCACCATCAACCCGCTCAGAAAAAACAGAAACACCAGCGAGTTCAGCCAAAACCGGTAGCGCGCCAACGCATAGGCCGCCATCGTCCCGGTCACCAGGATGCCCAGCACGGAACAGGCGGTGACCACCACGGAATTGCCGAGATAGGCGACAAAATTCGTCTCCCCCCACACCCGCGCCGCATTGGTGAAGGAAAAACTCTCCGGCAGCGCAAACGGCGAGGCAAACAGCTCGGCATTGGTCTTGAACGCCGACAACAGCATGACCAGCAACGGATAAACCATCACCACGGCATTCAACACCAGTAGCGCCTGAATAGCCCCGTTCTTAAACCCCTCCCCGCGCCGCATCATCTCGACGAAGCGCAAGCGAATAAAAAGTTTTTGCTTCTTTTTTCAAAAAGAAGTTCTTTTTTGAAAAAAAAACCAAAAAACTTTTATCCATTCGATTGGGCGGGCGGCGGAGCGTACCAGGACGGCACGCGCTTGTCGCGGAAGGCGGCGGTGCCTTCCAGGCCTTCCGGTGACGAACGCTGGGTCCAGCCTTCGTGGGACAACAGCGCCATCTGCCGCGCATCGAGCTTCAGCCCGTTGGCGCCCAGGAAGGAATCCTTGGTCGCCGAAATCGCCCCTGGTGCCCCCAGGAAAATGGCGTCCAGCACCTCGGCCAGCCGCGCCTCCATGTCGCCGGCCACAACCTCGTGCACCAGCCCGATCCGCACCGCCTCGGCCGCCCCGAAACGCTCGCCGGTCAGCGCATAGCGCCGCGTCTGGCGCAGTCCGATGGCGTTGATCATGTGCGTGCTGATCGGCGTCGGCGCCACGCCCACCCGGATCTCGGTAATCCCGAACAGCGCGTCCGGCGCGGCAAGCGCCACGTCGACGCAGCACACAATCCCCACCCCGCCGCCGAAGCACGCGCCCTTGACCATGGCGATGGTCGGATGCGGAAACTCGTTCAGCTTCTGCATCGCCAGCGTGGTGGCGTGCGAGGCGGCATAGGCGCGATCCGGCGGATACTGCGCCGCCCGGCCGAGCCAGTGGATATCCGCCCCGGCCTGGAAGTGCTTCCCCGCCCCACGCAGCACCAGCGCCCGAACCTGCGCATCCCCCGCCAGCCGGTCCAGCCCGCCATTGAACGCCGCCAGCATGTCCTCGTCATAGGCATTGCCGCGCTCGGGCCGGTTCAGCGTCGCCGTCGCCACCCCGCGCGCGTCGATTTCCAACAGGACCGGATCGGCCATGGCACTCACCCCGTTACCTCCGCCGGATCAGTATTCGACCCGCAGACCAACACGCCCACCCGCGACCCCGGCGGCGGCACAAAGGCGCCCGACAGGATCGCCGCCAACGCGGTCGCCCCGCCAGGCTCGGCGATCAGCCGGAAGCGGTCCCACAACAGGCGCTGCGCCGCGCGAATATCGTCATCCTCCACCAGCACCGCATGCGCCACATGCGCCTGCGCGATCGGGAACATGATGCTGCCCACCTGCCGCGCCCCCAGCGCATCGGCCGCCAGCCCACCCACGGGGGAGACCACCGGCTTGCCCGCCGCCAGCGCATTATACAGCCCCGGACAACCGCTCGGCTCCACGCTGACCACCTCGGTCCACCCGGCCGCCCAGGCCGCCATCCCGCCGATCAGCCCGCCGCCGCCCGTGGCCACCATCAAATGCGTCAGGTCCGGCGCATCCTCCAGAAACTCCTTGGCCACCGTCCCCTGCCCGGACAGCACGGCTTCGTGGTCATAGGCATGCACTTCCATCGCCCCGGTCTTGGCCTGGCGCACCCGGCTGGCCGCCAGCGCCTCGGCATAGGCCTTGCCGCCGCGCACCAGCTTGGCCCCGAAACTCTCGATGCGCGCGATCTTGGTGGCCGGCGTGTTCTGCGGCACGAAGATCTCGGCCTTCAAACCCAGCACCTTCGCCGCATAGGCCACCGCCGCACCATGATTGCCGCCCGACGCCGCGATCACCCCGGCCGCCGGCAATTCCCCGGCCAGCCGCGCCGACAGGATGCGGTTGAACGCCCCTCGCGGCTTGAAGCTGCCGGCGTGCTGGAGCAGCTCCAGCTTCAGTACCATCTGAAATGCCTGCCCCAACTCCCCCTCGAGCACCTCCAGCACCGGCGTGCGGCGCACATAGGGGCCAATCCGGGCGGCGGCGGTGGCAATGCTGTCACGGTTCACGGTCATATCCGATTCCTCGCACGCACCCGCCCCTTCATCAAGCCACGCTCTAAATGGATGAAAGTTTTTGCTTCTTTTTTCAAAAGCAAGCGCCTGTTCTTTTTTGAAAAAAAGAACCAAAAAACTTTCATCCGTTAAGCGCTGTTCCGGGCAATTTCGTGAAGAGGCTTCCGTTCGAGCCGCATCCAGGCCATCCTTCGGTCCCATGCAGATACATGCGAGCTGTGCCGCGCGCCAAGGCGTTGGCGTGTTGCTGATTGGCCCGCCGGGTTCCGGGAAGTCGGACCTGGTGCTGCGCCTGCTCGACCGCGGCTTCGCGCTGGTGGCCGATGACCGGGTGGAGCTTGACGGCTGCCACGCCTCGGCGCCGGCGAGCCTGGCGGGGCTGCTGGAGGTGCGCGGCCTCGGCATCCTGCGCCTGCCCTACCTGCCGCGCGCGCGCCTTGCGCTGGCGGTGGAATTGGGCGGCGATGTGACCCGGCTGCCCGCCCCCGCCCGATGCCGGCACACCGGCCTGCCATTGGTCGCCATCGACCCAAGCCGCCCCGCCGCCGCCCAGATCGTCGAACTGGCGCTTGACTGCGCCCAGGGTGTCCGCACCCAGCACGCCGGCGCCTTCGCCCCGGAACTGCTGGCATGATCGATGCCCAGATGGATACCCCTCCCCCGGAAAAACGCCGCGTCGCCCTGGTCACCGGCCTGGCCGGCGCCGGCCGCGCCTCGATCCTGCGCGCGCTGGAGGATGTCGGCTACGAAGCCACCGACAACCCCCCGCTCGACCTGATCGAAGGCCTGGTGCGCAGCATCGATGATGGCGGCGCGCGCCAGGTGGCACTCGGCGTGGATGCCCGCTCGCGCAGCTTCACCCCGGAGCGCGTGCTCGAACTGCGCGACCGCCTGCGCGCCATCCCGGACATGCGGGTGGACCTGGTCTTCGCCTGGGCCGAGGAGGAGGTGCTGCTGCGCCGCTTCACCGAAACCCGGCGCCGACATCCGCTCTCGCCGCGCGGCCGGGTCTCCGACGGCATCGGCGCCGAAACCCGGCTGATCGCCCCGCTGCATGAGCGTGCCGACTGGGTGATCGACACCTCCGACCTGCCGCTCGCCCGGCTGCGCCAACAGATCGACACCAGTTTCGGCTCCGGCGCCGAGGAAGCCAGCGGCCGTCAGGCCCTCTCGATTTCGCTGATCTCATTCGCGTTTCCTGCAGGCCTGCCGCGCGAGGCCGAGCTGGTTTTCGACGCAAGATTCCTGCGCAACCCCTTCTATGATCCCACATTGCGCCCCGGCAGCGGGCTGGACCAAGCGGTCGCCGCCTACGTCGCGGCCGACCCGGATTATGACAAATTTATTGCCGCCCTCACCGGCATGCTCGACCTGCTCTTGCCGCGCTTCGTGCAAGAGGGCAAAAAATATGCGACTGTTGCCGTTGGCTGCACCGGCGGTCGGCACCGTTCGGTGACGATTGTTGAATATCTCGCAAGGTATCTGAGCGAAAACGGCTGGCGAGCGACTGCGACCCATCGTGAACTGGCCCGCGAGGGCATCCTGCGGCAAGAAGGCCGCACCGATTATCAGACCGCATCCCAGCCTGTTCCGGAGAGCCCCCCTTGAGCACGTCGGCCTTGAGCAAACCCGCGCCATGATCGGCCACACGCCTTGATCGGTCCCCACGCTTGATCGGTCTCGTCCTCGTCACCCATGGCCGCCTCGCCGAGGAGCTGCGCCTGGCGATGGAGCATGTCGTCGGCGCCCAGCGCAATGTCGCCACCGTCTGCATCGGCCCCGATGACGACATGGAAGGCCGCCGGGCGGAAATCCACCGCTGCATCGTCGAGGTCGATACCGGCGACGGCGTCGTCCTGCTCACCGACATGTTCGGCGGCACGCCCTCCAACCTCGCCATCTCCCAGATGGTCCACAAGGGCGTCGAGGTGCTGTCCGGCGTCAACCTGCCGATGCTGGTCAAGCTGGCCAAGGTGCGCGGCAGCCAGCCGCTGGCGGATGCCGTCGATTGCGCCACCGCCGCCGGCCGCAAATACATCGCCGCCGCCTCCCACATCCTGCCGCATGCAAAGAACGGCAACGGAAGCTGCGAGTGAGCGGCCCCGACGATGCCAGTGCGTCCGATGGCAGTGCGTCCGATGGCAGTGCGTCCGATGGCAGTGCGTCCGACGGCAGTGCGTCCGACGGCACGGAAGCCTCGGTGCTGCGCCGCCAACTGGTGATCTGCAACAAGCGCGGCCTTCACGCCCGCGCCGCTGCCAAGTTCGTCACCCTGGCCGAACGCTTCGGCGCCTCGGTCGATGTCGAGAAGGACGGCCAGTCGGTCTCGGCCCGCTCGATCATGGGCCTGATGATGCTCGGCGCCGGTCTCGGCTCCACCATCACCCTGCGCGCCGAGGGCTGGGACGCCAAGGAGGCGATGGACGCCTTGTCCGCCCTCGTCGAGGCCGGCTTTAATGAACAGGACTAGCCCGCCGGCCGAGGAACCCCACCTCGCGACGCCGGCCCCAGTCCAGCCCACCCCCGCCCCCCCCACCGTGGCCAAGCCCGCCGAACCCGCATCCGCGCGCCCCGAACGCCGCCTGGCCGGCATCGCCGTCTCGCCGGGCGTGGCCATCGGCCCGGTCTTCGGCGCCATCGAGCCGCCCGCAATCGTCGTCCGCACCCGCATCCACGCCTCGGACAGCGGCGCCGAAACCTCCCGTCTCGAAGCCGCCATCGCCCAGTCGCGCAAGCAGCTGCTCAAGCTGCGCGCCCGCCTCGGCGTCCTGCCCGAGGACAGCCAGGCCGAGATCGCCCCCCTGCTCGACGCCTACCTGCAAATGGTCGGCCCCTCCCGCCTCGTCCGCGGCGCCAAGAAACGCATCGCCGAGGGTCTGGTCAGCGCCGAAACCGCGGTGTTCGACGAAAGCGAGGCGATCGCCGAACTGATCCAGTCCATGCCCGCCGATGACGACCGCGCCGGCCGAAAACGCCGCGCCGAAGAAGTCCGCGAGATCGGCCGCCGCCTGATCCGCAACCTCACCCGCGCCCCGTTCCGCAGCTTCACCGCCCTGCCCGCCGGCGCCGTCCTGGTCGCCGAGTTCCTCCGCCCCGCCGACGCCGCCCTCCTCGACCCCGCCCGCCTCGCCGGCGTCGCCACGGACGACGGCGGTGCCGACGGCCATACCGCCGTCATGCTCCGCGCCCTGGGCGTCCCCACCGTCCTCGGCGTCCCCGGCCTGTCCGAAGCCGCCCGTCCCGGCGCCGTCATCATCGTCGACGGCACCGCCGGCACCGTCATCGTCCACCCCAGCCCCGCCACCCTGGCCACCGCCCGCCGCGCCGTCATCGCCTTCGCCCGCGAACAGCAACGCCTGGCCAAGCTCCGCCGCCTCCCCGCCATCACCGAGGATGGCGAGGAAGTTGACCTCCAGGCCAACCTCGAACTCCCCGCCGAACTCCCCCTCGTCGCCCAGGCGGGTGCCGCCGGCATCGGCCTCCTGCGCAGCGAATTCCTCTTCATGAACCGCGAAACCCTGCCCGACGAGGCCGCCCAGTACGACACCTACCGCAGCGTCGTCGAAGCCATGGCCGGCGACCCCGTCACCATCCGCGTGCTCGACTGGGGCGGCGAAAAGGACATCGAAGCCCTGCAAACCGAAGGCATCGTCCCCGTCACCACCGACCCAAATCCCGCCCTCGGCCTGCGCGGCATCCGCATGCTGCTGCGCCACCCCGAACTCTTCGAAACCCAGCTCGCCGCCATCCTGCGCGCCTCGGCCCACGGCCCCGTCCGCGTCCTCCTCCCCATGGTCAGCACCGCCGCCGAAATCCGCGAAACCCGCGACATCTATGAACGCGTCGCCCGCCGCCTGCGCCGCCGCGGCGAACGCATCGCCGAAAAACTCCCCCCTCTTGGCATCATGATCGAAACCCCCGGCGCCGCCCTCTCCGCCGACGCCCTCGCTCTCGAAGCCGATTTCTTCGCCATCGGCACCAACGACCTCACCATGTACACCCTCGCCGTCGACCGCGCCGACTCCGACGTCGCCCATCTCTACGACCCGCTCCACCCCGCCGTCCTGCGCCTGGTCCAGTTCGCCACCGAAGCCGCCCTGCGCATGCGCATGCCCGTCTCCGTCTGCGGCGAAATGGCCGCCAACCCGCGCCTGACCAAACTCCTCCTCGGCCTCGGCCTGCGCAGCTTCTCGATGAATGCCGCCGCCGTCCCCCGCGTCAAACAAGCCGTCCGCGCCACCAACATCGACGACTGCGCCCGCTTCGCCCGCAAAGTCATGGAACAATCCGACCCCGCCGCCATCCGCCAACTCGTCCTCGGCGACCCCGCCCCATGAAAGTCGCACCCCTGAAAGTCGCAATCGGCCTCGGCATGACCGAGTTCCCCTTCGCCGACGCCCCCGAATTCTGGCGCTGGGTCGACCTCTGCGAACACGGCGGCATCGACAGCCTCTGGCAAACCGACCGCATCGTCTCCAGCACCCCCATCCTCGAATGCATGTCCGTCATGGCCGCCCTCGCCGGCCGCACCCGCCGCCTCAAATTCGGCGTCAACGTCGTCTCCCTGGCCATGCGCGACCCCGTCCTCCTGGCCAAGCAATGCGCCACCATCGACATGCTCTCCGAAGGCCGCCTCCTCCCCGGCTTCGGCATCGGCTCCCCCCGCGCCCCCGAATGGGAAACCCTCCACCTCGACTCCACCACAAGAGGCCGCAAAACCGACGAAGCCCTAGAGATCATCGCCGCCCTCTGGACCGGCAACCCCGTCACCTACCAGGGCCGCCACTTCAAACTCACCAACGCCCAGATCGCCCCCAAACCCGTCCAGCCCGACCTGCCCATCTGGATCGGCGGCGCCTCCGAAGCCGCCATCCGCCGCACCGCCAAATACGGCACCGGATGGCAAGCCGGCGCCGAAACCCCCGCCCAACTCGCCGAAATCGTCGCCGCCATCCGCACCGCCAGCACCCAGGCCGGCCGCCCCATCGACGAAGACCACTACGGCGCCGCCTTCCCCTTCCGCTTCGGCACCCCCCAAGACCCCGGCATCGCCCGCGCCAAAGCCGCCTACGCCAAACGAACCGGCGCCGACCCCGACACCTACTTCGCCATCGGCGACGCCACCACCATCCTCGACCGCATCACCCAATACATCCAAGCCGGCGCCCAGAAATTCATCCTCCGCCCCATCGGCAACGATGGCCAGGAAGTCACCCGCCAAACCCGCCTCCTGATCGAACAAATCCTCCCCGAGATCGCCCGCCGCTGGCCCAAACCCGCCCGCCCTAAGTAAGGCGAGGGCTCCGCCCCTCGACCCCGCTGTGGCGTCGCCCCAGACCCCATCCATTCTTGCTTCTCTCCCCCCGCGGTCGGGGGGAGCCGGAGGGGGGCTCTCGCTTTTGCTCACCCCTCCCACCCCCCCAAAACCCCGAGGCTCAACCATGCAACTCGGCATCCATCTCCCCCACATCGGCCGCAAAGCCACCCCCGACGCCATCCGCCGCGCCGCCATCCAAGCCGAAGACCTCGGCTTCACCGACGCCTGGGTCTCCGAACACATCATCCTCCCCAACGGCGCCCCATACCCCCCCTCCAACATCTTCTACGAACCCGTCCTCACCCTCACCTGGGCCGCCGCCTACACCACCCGCATCAAACTCGGCACCACCGTCCTCGTCCTCCCCATGCGACACCCCGTCCCGCTCGCCAAGGAACTCGCAACCCTCGCCACCCTCTCCAACGGCCGCCTCATCTTCGGCGCCGGCGTCGGCTGGATGGAAGCCGAATTCCGCGCCCTCGGCGCCAACTTCAACCAACGCGGCCGCCGCATGAACGAGGGCCTGGCCCTCATGAAAGCCCTCTGGACCCAAGACCCCGTCACCTTCAAAACCAAACTCATCGAGGCGGAAATCGAGGACATGCGCATGCGCCCCCTCCCGCCCCCCATCCCCATCTGGATCGGCGGCAACTCACCCCCCGCCCTCGCCCGAGCCCTCAAACACGACGGCTGGCACGGCACCCGCCAAACCCCCGAAGAAGCCAAAACCCTGGTCCAAACCCTCCGCGCCGCCCGCCCAGGCCCCGACTTCACCATCTCCCTGCGAACCTCCTGGGACGGCCAAGACCAGGACGCCCTGAAATCCCGCCTCGCCGCCTACGCCGAAGCCGGCATCAACCACATCATGATCGAACCCACCGACCGCGAACTCGACGACTGGCTCCGCAGCGTCGAACGCATCGCCAAGGCCGGCGGGCTGTAAGGGAAGGAAGGCCAGGGCTCTGCCCTGGACCCGCTGGGGCCGGCGGCCCCAGACCCCATCAATCAATACAAGAAAAATAAAGTCGACATTTTATAACACCGCGAAAAACTATTCGACTCTCTCGATATCAATAAATACTTTACGGAACGAATTGCTCAATACACGCACTACAACATCTTTATTCACCATTGGTCCTATAACATCGTCTGCCGTATCCCCCAAGTTATCAATACGAATTTGCTCTCCCCCCTGATGCACAATAAGCCAATCCTCATCAAGATTCACCGCTCGCAACGTTCCTGAAATTTGCTCTTCTTGCAACGAACTGTCGGCGGGTTTGGCAACTGCCACACGAGAGGCTGATATTTTCTTGGAGATAGCGGCTCTATTTTCGGGTGTTACGGACACTTCGGAGTGGCCGCTTCGCAGGTCAATTCGATCGTGATTTTTGCCGCTTGGAACCAAGGATCTCGATAACTTAAGAAATGTATTTTTATACTGTGAGTCTGTCACGATTTCGTCGAGCGCGGAAGCATCCTCACTTATTGATGCACTCAAGACCCGCAAAAACTCTTCAGCGATTTCATTCGGCCTTATCTCTTCTCTGAAGAAATCTTTCTGAGAAGGGGTCTTGACAGCCACTGTGAATTGATAGCTGCCGGGAGGAGCCTGAAATAGCCACGGCCGACATGCCTCCTGCACTTCCTTGGGTGCAGCCCCGCGCAAACGGTGCGGCATTCCTCTCTTGTATTCGATCGTACGAAAGAATATCGCCTGAATCGCCTGCACCTTCTCAACAATCAAATCGAGCGGTGCTCCGCCGTAAGCGATTTCCTTTCCCTTAATTGACACCGTAACCATTCCCGGAAGGAATCCAACATTTGCTTCCTGGAATTTGCGCTTGATCCATATCATTTGGCATATCTCGCGAGCTTGCTCGCGAGCGAAATCTGGAAGAGTGTTATCTCTCAAGACGTCCAGCGCAATACTTTCTGCCTCATCATGACTTTCCGAATTTAGCCATAGAGATGAGGCACTGATTGCAACTACACCCCGCGTGCGGGGTTTGTCAGCCGGAATATCGGAAAGAGCCTTCTGCTCCAATTCGGCCGCTTTTCTAAACCACTCGAGAGAAGCGGAGGTTATCCCTGCATTCTGAGCAATAGTAGCCTGCGCTGCTGCTACTTCGCTTGCCCGGTGATATTCTACCCACGTCATGGGAAGATTACGTCCGAAACAGCAACAAGGCCTAGTTGAAAGCCGCAGACAGAGGCCAGCGCTGGGCGGTTGCTCTTTCCCCTTCGTGCCTGAGCGACCTTTTCCGTCAATCTTCTATGCACTGCCGCAGCATTGCCTCTATCGACTCCAGATATCTCTAGCCTGTATGCGTTCTCGATGTCGTCCAAAGGTGCGCCAACTGGCGCCACATAATAATCCGCCCCGGTTGCGGTCTCGGCCCTCATGATTGCAACCAAGCCGAGGTTAAGCTCGACCGCCAAGAGGCACACGCCACAGGCCCCGGCTTCAGTGGCATCGATCTCGTTGGCCCAAGCATTGCGAGTGCGGTCGTCTGGTGCATTCCACAAGAGAACAAATTTAGCGTCACCTCGGGCGGTTTCTACCGTTACTCCGCGCGGTGGTGCATGATGCCTGCTGAGACAAACTTCGGCTGCCTCAGCATAAAAGGCGGCAATTACGTTCGTGAGACCTGGATGTTCCGTCCCAAGTCGGGCCAACTCGACCTGTGGATGATCCAATAAATTCTCCCGTACGATAGCTCTTAGTGTCCGTCCGGAAGGATTATGAGTCATTTGAATCTTCTGTTTGTTGCCCGGAAGATTGGCTTGCCCGGCGCGAACCACCTGTGACTCACTCCCTTGCATCGATCAGCGAGGCCGAGCATGTGGACGACCGAGACCCGCGCCC
>CAMBRC010000047.1 GCA_945869965.1 Asaia bogorensis | reverse complement strand
ATGCCGGCGGCGGTGGTCGCCCTGGTTTTGATGCCGTTCGGCCTTGAGTCGCTGGCCCTGGTGCCGATGGGCTGGGGTGTCCAGGGGCTGCTCGCCATTGGACAGGCGGTGTCCGCCTGGCCGCAAGCGGTGATCCCGGTCCCGCACATCGCGCCCTGGGGGCTGGCGGCCTACAGCCTCGGCCTGGCCTGGCTGGCAATCTGGCGCACCCGGTTGCGGCTGTTGGGGTTGGTGGGCATCGCGGCCGGGCTTCTCTCAGCGCCGCTCTATCGCGCGCCGGACATCCTGGTCTCCGCTGATGCACGGCTGATCGCGCTGCGCGCCGGCACCATCCTGCATGTCCACCGCACCAGTTCGCCCCCTGGCTTCGTGCTCGAATCCTGGCTCCAGCGCCTCGGCCTGCGCGACTGGCGCCCGATCCCCAGCGTTGCCATGACGGGCGCCGGGATGACCAGCGCGGATGCTGCGGTCGTCTGCGCCGGCACAATCTGCACCCTGCGCCCACGGCCGGACGGGCCGCGGGCACAGATCGTGCGCGGCGCACCCGACGCGACAAGCTGCGCCGTCGTGCTGGTGGTCAGTCCGGAACCGTTGCGGCTTGACTGTCCCGGGGTGCGCGTGATCGACCGTTTCAGCGTCTGGCGCGAGGGGTCGCACGCTGTCTGGCTCACCCCCGCCGGGCCGCAGGTCGTGACCGATCGTGCCAGCCGTGGCGACCGGCCCTGGGTTACGCCGCTGCCAACGCGCACGCGGCAGCCGCCGGGCCGGATACTGCCGCCCGCGCAGGCCGACGATCCCGCCCCGCGCGACTCAGGCCGCGAGGACGATCCGGTATAGCAGCTGCGCATGCCCCGGCCGCTCATCGTCCGGGGTGCTCGATATCTGCTTGCCGCCATTGGCCTCGATCACCTTCTGCGACGGCCGATTGTCGCTGTCGCAGGTCAAATCCACGTGCCGCAACCCGGCCACCACCGCCAGCGGCAGGATCTGCCGCAACGCTTCGGTTGCATAGCCGTGGCGCCGCTTCCAGGGCACCACGGCGTAACCGATATGCCCCAGCGCATGCGCCGGCAATTCTTCGGTTCCCGGCCTATAGCGCAGGCTGATCGCGCCGCAGAACGCGCCATCCCACATCCACCGCACCGGCCCCGGAAGGCGTGGCACCACCTGCCCATCGCCGAGCGTCACTGTCCCGCCGGGCGCCGTGAACTGCGCCACGAACCCTGCGGGATCGGCCGCGATCGCTGTAAGCTGTTCGCCGGTCACGTCACGGACGTTGTTCGGCGACCAGCCTTGCCGCAGCGCCGCCGCATAGGCGTCCAGCCGCGCCAGTGCCGGCTCGACCAGGACCATGGCGTTCACGGATAATCGCTTACTGATATTGACGTAGCAGCCCGACCAGCCGGCCCTGCACGCGCACACGATCGGCCGGAAATATCCGTGTCTCGTGCCGCGGATTCGCCGGCTCGAGCGCGATCGACGCGCCGCGACGCCGCAAGCGCTTCAGCGTCACCTCGCCGTCATCCACCAACGCCACCACGATCTGACCGCTATCGGCGGTGTCCGACCGGCAGATGATGACGGTGTCGCCGTCCAGGATGCCAGCATCGATCATCGAATCGCCGGAGACCTCCAGCGCGTAGTGCTCGCCGGGACCGACCAGCGCCACCGGCACCTCGACATGGTTGGTCGCATCGCGCATCGCCTCGATCGGCAGGCCGGCGGCAATCCGCCCATATAACGGCAACTGCACCACTCCGGCCGATTCCGGCGCCTTTACCCCGGTCAGACGCTGCGAAAAATCGCCGCGGATCACATTGGGCGCAAACGACGGCGCCGCCGCCGGCGCCCGGCCAATGGTCTCGCCGGGGCGCGCCGGCGCCATGTCGTCCGGCAGGCGCATCACCTCGAGCGCCCGCGCCCGGTTGTGCCGGCGCGACAAGAAGCCGCGTTCCTCCAGCGCCGAAATCAGCCGGTGAATGCCCGATTTGGATTTGAGATGAAGGGCGTCCTTCATCTCCTCGAAGCTCGGCGAGAAGCCGGTCGCCTTCAGGTGCCGGTCAATGAAGACCAGCAACTCGTGCTGCTTGCGGGTCAACATGCTGCGGTTTCCACCTTTTTGAACATTGATGCCATATGTCACCGAGTTGGAACAAACCAGCAACGGTATGCATGTTCTACAAAGGTTCTTTCGCGCCGGTCAAGCATCTTTCGCGGCAGGCTTGGTTAAAGCCCAAGCGCATCCAGCCGGATCACCGGCACCATCGCGCCGGCATCGAGCGCCGCTGCATGTGGCGGCCGCAGGATCAAGCCATCGGCCTGGGCCATTAGGCGCAGCATCGAGGAATCCTGCCGCGCGAACGCGGTGGCGACCAGAACACCATCGCCATCGACCGAAAGCGCCGCCCGCAGATGGTCCGCCCGCCGGTCATTGGCCGCCAGTCCAGCCCCCAGCCGGGCCTGCACTGTCGGTGGCGCCGCCGCCGGCAACCCGGCCAGCCGGGCCAGCGCCGGCAACAGGAACAGGATGGCGCAAACCAATGATGACACAGGATTTCCCGGCAACCCCAGCATCGCCACATCACCCAGCCGGCCATGCATCAGCGGCTTGCCCGGCCGCATCGCGATCTGCCAGAAATCGACGATCAGCCCACGCGCGCCCAGCGCCTCCTGCACCAGGTCATGCTCGCCGACGCTGGCCCCGCCCGAGGTCACCAGCATGTCCATGCCATGCACCGCATCCGCCACCGCCATCAGCGCCGCCCGGTCATCGGCCACGATCGGCAACACCACCGCCTCGCCACCGCAGGCGCGCACCAAGGCGGCCAGCGCATGGCTGTTGGAACTCACGATCCCGCCGGCCGGAATCGGGTCCCCTGGCAGCGCGATCTCATCCCCGGTCGCCAGGATCGCCACCCGTGGCCGCCGATGCACCGCCACCCAGGGATGGTTGCCCGCCGCGATCAGCCCGATATCGCGCGCATTCAAACGCTTGCCCCGCCCGATCAGCACCTCGCCGGCGGCAAAGTCCTGGCCCGCCCGGCGGATATGCCGTCCCAGCGTCACCGCCTCATTGACCGTGACGCGCTCGCCGTCGCGCGTCGCATCCTCCTGCAACAGGATCGAATCGGCCCCCGCCGGCACCACGCTGCCGGTAAACAGCCGCAACGCCTCGCCGGCCGCGAGCGTACCCGCCCACGGATGCCCAGCCGGCGCCGATCCCGCCACCATCAACACCGCGCCCAGCACGCCATCGGCGGCCTTCAACGCATAGCCATCCATCGCCGAGACATCGTGCGGTGGCTGTGTCAGCCGCGACACCACCGGCTGCGCCAACACGCGGCCCCAGGCCTCGGCCAGTGGGACAACCTCGGCGGGCGTCGCCGCCAGAGCGGCCAGGATGCGGCTGCGAGCCTCCTCCACCGGGATCATCGGCCGCTACTCCTGTTTGAAATCGCCCGACTTGCCGCCGGACTTCGCCACCACGCGCAGGGCCTCGACGCGCATCCCGCGATCGACCGCCTTGCACATGTCATAGACCGTCAGCGCCGCCACCGAGGCCGCGGTCAGCGCCTCCATCTCCACCCCGGTCTGCCCGCTGGTCTTCACCGTCGCCGTGATTTCCACAGTGTCATCGCCGACCGGCTCCAGCTCGATCGCGACAGCACTGATCGGCAGCGGATGGCAGAGCGGGATCAGATCGGCCGTCCGCTTCGCCGCCATGATCCCGGCCAGCCGCGCCACGCCCAGCACATCGCCCTTCTTCGCCGTCCCCGCCCGGATCATCGCCAACGTGGCCGGCGCCATCACCACCCGCGCCCGCGCCGTGGCACTGCGGTCGGTGATTGCCTTGCCCCCGACATCGACCATCACCGCCCGGCCCTCGGCGTCGAAATGGGTCAGCTTGCCGCTCATCCGTGCATCAGCGTGCGTGTCGCCGCCGCCAGATCCGGCTGCCGCAACAGGCTCTCGCCCACCAGGAAACGCTTCACCCCATGGCCGCCGATGCGGACGAGATCGCTATGCAGCTTATAGCCGCTCTCGCCGACAATCACCCGATCCGCCGGCACCAATGGCGCGAGATCAACCGTCGTATCAAGGCTGGTCTGCATCGTCCTGAGATTGCGATTGTTGATGCCGATCAACCGCGTCCGCAGCCGCAACGCCCGCGCCAGCTCCGCTTCGTCATGGCTTTCCGCCAGCACATCCATGCCCAGCTCGATCGCCCGGGCCTCCATCTCGGTCGCCTGCGCATCCGACAGCACCGCGAGGATCAACAGGATGCAATCCGCCCCCAGCGCCCGGCTCTCGTCGATCTGCCAGGGATCGACCATGAAATCCTTGCGCAGCACCGGCAGGTCGCATCCCGCCCGCGCCGCCACCAGGTCGCTGTCCACGCCGCGGAAATACGGCCCGTCGGTCAGCACCGACAGGCACGCGGCACCCCCGCGCTGATAGTCGGCCGCGAGCAGGCTTGGGTCGAAGCTCGGCCGAATATCCCCACCGGACGGCGAGGCCCGCTTGATCTCGGCAATCACCGCGAATTCACCCGCCGCCACCTGTCGATCCAGCGCCCGGGCAAAGCCGCGCGGGGCAGGGGCCATGGCCAGCCGGTCGCCCAGCCCCAACGGCTTGCGTCGCGCCACCTCGGCGGCCGTATCGGCGCAAATCCGCCGCAGGATGTCCGGCGGCGCGCTCACGCACCCCGCTCCTGCACAACCGTCTCCCGCTTCAGCGTCTCAAGGGCCGCCAACGCGGCCCCGCCATCGATCGACCCGGCCGCCAACGCCACGCCCTCGCGCAGTGCTTCGACCCGCCCCGCCACGATCAACGCCGCCGCCGTGTTCAACAGCACGGTGTCGCGATACGCCCCCGCGGCACCCTGCAACAGCGCCAGCAGCGCCGCCGCATTGGTCCCAGCATCGCCGCCGCGAATCGCCTCGATCGGCGCCCGCCCCAGCCCGGCATCCTCCGGCATGACGACAAACGCCCGGATCGTCCCGCCCGACAGCGCCACCACCTGGTTCTCGCCCGCAATCGTCAGCTCATCCAACCCCTGCCCATGCACCAGCCACACATCGGTCGAGCCGAGATTGGCCAGCGTCTCCACCATGGGCCGCGCCCAGGAGGGATCGAACACCCCAGTCAACTGCCGCTTCACCTCGGCCGGATTGGCCAGCGGTCCCAACAGGTTGAAGATCGTCCGCGTGCCCAATTCCACCCGCGGCCCCGCTGCATGGCGCAGTGCCGCATGATGCCGCGGCGCGAACAGGAACGCGCAATGCGCCGCCAGCAACACGTGCGGCAACCGCGCCAACGGCACGTCGACGTTGACTCCCAGCGCCGTCAGCACATCCGCGCCGCCGGTGCGCGACGACAGCGCCCGGTTGCCATGCTTGGCCACCGTCACCCCCAGCCCCGCCAATACAAAGGTCACCGCCGTCGAGACATTCAGGCTGCCCGAGCCATCGCCCCCGGTGCCACAGACATCGATCGCGCCGGCGGGGGCGGCCACCCGGCTCATCCGCGACCGCATCGCCCGCGTAGCACCGGTCAGCTCGGCCACCGTTTCGCGCCGCACTCGCATCGCCATCAGCATGCCGGCAATCTGCGCCGGCGTGGCCTCACCCGCCATGATGATGCCAAACGCCGCCTCGGCCTCCGCCTCGCTCAGCGTCTGCCCGGCCGCCAGCCGCGCCAGCACCGGCTTCAAGTCGCCCGGATTGTCCGCCATGGTCTCAGGCCGCGCGCGCGGGCGTGTTCAGCCCACGCGCGATGTCGAGAAAATTCTTCAGGATGGCGTGGCCATGCTGGCTGGCGATGCTCTCGGGATGGAACTGCACCCCGAACACCGGCAGGGTGCGATGGCGCATGCCCATGATGATGTCGCCCGTGTGGGCCGTCGTCTCGAGCACCTCGGGCAGGGTTTCCGCCCGCACGATCAGGCTGTGATAGCGCGTCGCCTGGAACGGCGAGGGCACGCCGGCGAAGATGTCGCTGCCGCCATGTTCGACCGCGCTCACCTTGCCGTGCATCGGCATCGGCGCGCGCACGACCTCGCCGCCAAAGGCCTGGCCGATCGCCTGGTGGCCCAAACAGACGCCCAGGATCGGGATGCGCCCGGCGGCAGCGGCGATGAGGTCCAGGCAGATCCCGGCCTCGTTCGGCGTGCACGGCCCCGGCGACAGCACGATCGCCTCCGGCGCCATGGCCAACGCCTGCTCGACGCTCAGCTTGTCGTTGCGCCAGACCTGGCAGCGCGCACCGACATCGCCCAGGAAGTGGACGAGGTTGAACGTGAAGCTATCGTAGTTGTCGATCAGCAGGATCATGATGGTCCATCCTGGCCGACGCCCGGGCGGGGGTCAAATCCCCGTGCACGGCGCCGGCACTGAAACATCTCTGTAAGCATTGTGAGCTAGGTTACACGCCTCACCGTTTGCTATTCCGCGCGCATCCACCGGGCGGGCCGGACCGCGAGGCAGGAGATTCAGCCATGACCGCCATTGTGACGACCATGCGCGCCACCATCGCGGACCGGCGCGCTGGCACCGCCACCGAATATGCCCTGATGGCAGGCATTCTCGCCGTGAGCCTGGCCCCGGCCTTTGCCGGCCTGCTGGGCAAGCTGAACGTCACCTTCACCGGGCTGAACTTCTAGCCTTCCGGTTGGCGGCTCAGTGTGCGTCGCACCGCATCCTGCCAACCCGCATACTTCGCCGTCCGCACCGCGTCGGCCATCGCCGGCAGGAACCGTCGCTGCAGCGCCCAGCCGCGCGCGAAATCGGCAGGCTGCGGACATACTCCGGTCGCCAGCCCGGCCAGGTAGCCCGCCCCCAGCGCCGTGGTCTCCATCACCACCGGCCGGTCCACCGGAGCGGCCAACTGGTCCGCGAGGAACTGCATCGTCCAATCGCTCGCCACCATGCCGCCATCCACCCGCAGCACGGTGTCTGCGGAACCCTGTGCTTCCTTGGGCCAATCCGCCTTCATCGCCTCGATCAGGTCGCGCGTCTGGTACGCCACGCTCTCCAGCGCCGCGCGCGCGAACTCGGCCGGCCCGGAATTGCGCACCAGCCCGAACATCGCCCCGCGCGCCTCGGCATCCCACCACGGCGCCCCCAGCCCGGTGAACGCCGGCACCAGGTAGACATTCTGCGTGGGGTCGGCCGACTCCGCCAATCGGCCCGACTCCGCCGAATCGCCAATCACCCCGAGCCCATCGCGCAGCCACTGCACCGCGGCGCCGGCCACGAAGATGGCCCCCTCCAGCGCATAGGTCCGCCGGCCATCCAACTGCGCCGCTACCGTGGTCAGCATCCGCTTGCCGGACGCCACCGGGGTGTCCCCGGTATGCAGCAACAGGAAACAACCGGTGCCATAGGTCGACTTGGCCATGCCCGGGGTGAAACAGGCCTGCCCGATCATCGCCGCCTGCTGGTCGCCGGCGATCCCGGCGATCGGGATGGTGCCGCCCAGCGCATCGGTGGTCCCGAACAGCCCGGCGCAGTCCCGCACTTCGGGCAGCATCGCGGCGGGGATGCGGAACAGCTCGAGCATGGCCGGGTCCCAGGCGCCCTTGGTGATGTCGTACAGCATGGTCCGGCTGGCATTGGTGGCATCCGTCCGGTGCACCCGCCCCTCGGTCAGGCGCCAGAGCAGCCAGGTATCGACGGTGCCGAAAGCCAGCCGCCCGGCCTCGGCATCCGCCCGCGCGCCCGGCACGCTATCGAGAATCCAGGCGATCTTGGTGGCGCTGAAATACGGGTCCAGCAGCAGCCCGGTGCTGGCCGACACCGCCGCCTCGTGCCCCGCCGCGCGCAGCGCCGCGCACATCGGCGCGGTCCGGCGGTCCTGCCAGACAATCGCCCGATGCACCGGCCGCCCGGTCGCCCGATCCCATACCAGCGTCGTCTCGCGCTGGTTGGTGATGCCAATCCCGGCAATGTCCGCGGGCGTTGCACCCGCCATCGCCATCGCCTCGCGCAGCACCGCCAGCGAGTCGGCGAACAGATCCTCGGGATCGTGCTCGACCCAGCCGCTGTCCGGGAAATGCTGGGCCAGGTCGCGCCGCGCGGTTGCCACCGGCGCCAGGTTCGGCGCACGAAAGGCAATGCACCGCGTCGAGGTGGTGCCCTGGTCGAGGGCGAGGATTAGGTCCTTGGGCATCGTTTTCCTCATCGTGAGCAAGGAAGGCCTTCTTTTTGTGGACAAAAAGAAGCAAAAAAACTTTATCCACAAGGCAAGCGGATAAAAGTTTTTTGGTTCTTTTTTTCAAAAAAGAACATGCTTCCCTGTTCCTTGGATCGCCGCCCAGACGCGCTCCGGCGTCGCTGGCATGTCGATATGGCGGATGCCGTACTCGCCGAGCGCATCCACCAGCGCATTCATCACCGAGGGCAGCGCGCCGGCGCACCCGGCCTCGCCACAGCCCTTGGCGCCCAGCCCGTTGGTCCGCGCCGGCACGGGATGGCTGATGAAGCCGAAGCTCGGCACATCGGCGGCATGCGGAATGGCGTAGTCCATGTAGGACCCGCTCAGCAGCTGCCCGTCCTCGCTGTAGACCATCGCCTCGCCCAGCGCCTGGCCGATCCCCTGCACGATGCCGCCATGCGCCTGCCCCGCCACCATCAGCGGGTTCAGCAGCGTGCCGAAATCATTGACCGTGCTGTATTTCACCACCTCGACCACCCCGGTCTCAGGATCGACCTCGACCTCGGCGATATGACAGCCATTCGGAAAAGCACTGGGCACGCCGGGCACCACCATGGCGACATCCAGCGTCTGCGGCACATCCGCCGGCAGCGTCAGCCCGCCGCGCAGCTTCTCGGCCAACGCCATGATCCCGATCCCGCGATCGGTGCCCGCGATCGAGAATCTCCCGCGCGAGAACGCGATATCCGCCGCCGCGGCCTCCAGCACATGCGCCGCGATCTTCGTCCCCTTTTCGATCACTTCGTCGGAACTGACCGAAATCGCGTTGCTGCCGTTCATCGCCGAGCGCGACCCGCCGGTGCCGCCGCCGGCCAGCATCTCATCCGAATCCCCCTGCACCAGCCGCACGCGGTCGAACGGCACGCCCAGCTTGTCCACCAGCACCTGCGCAAACGGCGTCCAGTGCCCCTGCCCATAATCCAGCGTGCCGGAAATAATCGTCACCGTCCCATCCGCCTCGAACCGGATGCCGCCCATCTCGTTGTTGGCCGGCGCCGTGACTTCCAGATACTGCCCGATCCCCCGCCCGCGCAGCTTCCCCCGCGCCCGGCTTTCCGCCCGCCGCGCGGCAAACCCGTCCCAATCCGCCGCCACCAGCGCCCGTTCCAGCACCGCCGGAAAATCGCCGCTGTCATACTCCATCGTCGACGGCGCCTTGTAAGGCATCATCGCCGGCAGGATATGGTTGCGCCGCCGCAGCTCAATGGCGTCAAGCCCCATCTCCCGCGCCGCCGTCTCGATCAGCCGCTCCATGTAGTAGTTCGCCTCCGGCCGCCCCGCCCCGCGATAGGCGCCGACCGGCGTGGTATTCGTCACCACGCATTTCACCGACACCGACAGCGCCGGCGTGCGGTACACCCCGATGATATTCTTCACGATATTCATCGTCGGCGGCTGCGTCGTCGAGTTCGACAGCACCGCGCCGAGATTGCCATACCCCGTCACCCGCAGCGCCAGGAAATTCCCGTCCGCATCCAGCGCCAGCTCCTGCACATGCTCATGCCCCCGCCCATGACTGTCGCTCAGGAAGCTGTCCGACCGCTCATCGGTCCACTTGACCGCCCGTCCCAGCCGCTTCGCCGCATACAGCGCACAGACATATTCCGGATAGACCTGCGACTTCATCCCGAACGACCCGCCGACATTGCCGGTCAAAATCCGAATTTGCTCGGCCGCCACCCCCAGCACGTTCCGCAAATTGTTCCGCAGCCCGAACACGCCCTGGCAGCCCACCCGCAGGACATACCGCCCCTCCCCACCTGGACTGGGCGCGGCATCAAACTCCGCCAGCGCCGACCGCGGCTCCATCGCGCAAACCACAATCCGCGAATTGACGATCGCCATCCGTGTCACATGCGCCGCCCGCGCAAACGCCATCTCCACCGCCGCATGATCGCCAAACTTGAAATCCAGGATCACATTCCCCGGCGCCTCCTCATACAAAACCGGCGCGCCCGCCGCCGCCGCCGCCACCGCCGTGGTCACCGCCGGCAGCATCTCGATATCGGCAAACACCGCCTCCGCCGCGTCCTTCGCCTGCAGCGCCGTCTCCGCCACCACAAACGCCACGGGCTCACCGACATACCGCACCCGCCCCGTCGCCAGCGCCATCTGCACCGGCTTGGGGATCGGCCGGTCATCGAAATTCTTGCCGATCACATTGGCGTTCATCGGCCGGATCCCCGCCGCCACCAGGTCCTGCGCCACCACGACCGCCAGCACCCCCGGCATCCCCGCCGCCACCGCCGTCTCCACCCCCCGCAGCACCCCATGCGCCACCCGACTGCGCACCACCACGCCATAGACCTGGCCCGGCAGGTTCATGTCATCGGTATAACGCCCCTCGCCGCGCAGCAGCACGGGGTCCTCCAGCCGCGCGACCGGTTGGCCCACCGCATAGCGTCCCACGCCCGGTGCATTCGGTTCCAGCATGTCGGGGACGAGGCGGGAGGGCGGAACAGCGACGTCCATACGGCAGGCTCCTGGGGCGCGATCAGACCCTTAAGGTGGCCGCGCTTCCCCGGATGCGCAACCTTCGCCAAGCGAAGGTCCCCGGTCTCATACTGACCGCCTCACGCATCACGCATCACGCGTCACGCCTCACGGCTTATGCCGCATGCCGTCACCCGCGCTCCGCTCAGCGCGGCTGCGTGATTTCCACGACCTTGCCGTCGCGCAAGCGATAATGGAAGGCCGCCGAGGTGGGCCTGGACCACAGGTCCTTGTCCTTCAGCTCGCGTTGGAACGTCGGGACCGCCACGCTGACCACCGCGGCGTATGCGCCATCGCCCAGCAGCGCGCTGTTCGCCGAGTAGTGCAGCCCGCTGCTGCCCCACATCGGCGGCAGCGCCAGTGTCATGGTCCGGCCATTGTCACGATTGGTGGCGGTGAATACCACTTCGGCATAGGGGATGCGGGTCTTGGAGCGCGGGTCCGTCAGCTTGAACTCGACGTGGTAGCGTTCGTCGGCAGCGGGCTGGTGCGCGGCCCAACTGGGCGGACTGCCCATCTGCATCCACATCGCCTCGGCCCCCTCGATCTCAAGCTGGAAGCCCATCCCGCCGGTCGTCGCCTTGCCGATCAGCACCGCGCCTTTCAGCGGGTCCGCGGGTTGCTGAAGCTGCTTCATCACGGGTTGGGGCGCCTGGGCTTCGGCCGCAAAGCTCGCCAGTGCCAGTCCGGCAAATAAAACGCAGACGGTCGGTTTCATTGGAGTCTCCAATATTATTGCCACCGTCAGGTCACTCGGATCAGCCGCTCGCCCGGAAAGATGGCGGCTCGACCCACTCCAGCATTCCCATGCGATCGGTCCATATGGCCATGCGCGCCGAACGGGATCATTGATCCAGCGCAATCGACCAGACAAAAAAACCGCCCGTAACGACGGGCGCTCAGGGCCGCCGCTTCCACAGCGTCGACACCCCGGTGTGTTCGTACCGCTCGCGCACCACCTCGACAAGCGCCGGCCCCAGCGCCCGCAGGTCGTCATCCAGATCGACCAGCTCCGGGTGCACCCGTCCGCTGCGCATATCGGCCACCAGCGCGTCGACCATCGCCGGCGGGATGAACGTCCGCACCTCCTGGTGCGGAAATCCGTAATAAAAGGCCGGCCGCCGAAACGCCACTCCAGGCGACCACCCGGTCAGCACCGTATCCGATGGCGCCGAGTGGTGCAGCACATAGTCCAGCCTGGCGATTGTCGACCGGTCGGGATGGCGCAGCGACAGCAGCGCATGAAAGCCGAAATACCCCATCACCAGCGCCGGCAGCGCCGCCACCAGCCACGGTCGCGCCGCATGCGACCAGCGCTCCGCCAGCCACCCCGCCGCCACCGCCGCCGCCATCGCGCCAAACGGCGCGGTCATGAACAGATACTGCCGTTGGGCGATCGGCAGCACCACGAACCCCACCGCACTCGCAGCCACCATCAGTACGACGATGGTCCCCAGCCCCGTCTGCGGCCGCCGCCCCAGCCGCCGCGCCAGCAAAAACACCCCCAACCCCGCCAGCACCATGAACATGGTGTCCTTGGCCAGCGCAAGCGCCAGCCAGCGCCAGCCTTCGGCGGCAAACTCGCGCGGCCACAGGATCACCAGCACCACATTGTGCTGGAAGAAATCCGCCAGCGCCCCGCGCCGGGCAAACAGCCACAGCACCGGCAGCACCGCCGCCACCACGCCGACCAACGTCACCCCCGCAAACGCCAGGGTAAATGCGCGCCCATGCCGCCGCCCGCCCAGGATACCCAACGCGATCGCCAGCCCAATGACCGCGAAAATACCCTTCTGCGAGGTCATCAGCGTGCCCCCGATCGCCAGCCCGGTCACCAGCGCCCAGGCCAGCCGCTCCTCGGTCGTCGGCGCCTCGCACAGCCCGCGCGCCACGCCATAGGCGGCCACTACCAGCAACAGCGCCGCCAGCGAGTCCGGCCGCACCTCGATGCCCTTTTCCAGCACGAAGCTGCAACTCAGGAACAGCGCCAGTGCCATCGTCGCCGTGCCCCGCCCCGCCGCCCGCCGCGTCATCCCGAACACCACCGCCCCGGTCAGCGCGGTGAGCAGCGTGCACAGCACCCGCAGCCCGAACGGCGCCACCAGCATCACCCCCGCCCCGGAATCGCGGATTATGTCGAAATACGGCGCCGCCAACAGGTGAAACGCCGGCGTATGATGCTCGAAGAAGTCCCGGTACGGCGTCCGCCCTTGGCTCAACAGCCAGGTGAACTGCAAATGCTCGAACTCGTCGGGGTCCCAGGCGCGGTAGAAGCACAGGAACAGCGCGAACACGCCAAACGCCGCGCACGCGGCCATCAGCGGACGTCGGTGTCGGTCGAGCGCAGTCTGCCGGTCGTATTGCATCCATCATCCCGCGCGGGGGCCGTCCTGGACCTGCGCGCACTGCTCCGGCCCGCTTTTCGGACCGCGCAGCCTGGATAGAGCCTCGCCCGCCGGAAGGGAATGCCGATTGGCGAAATGGTTAGGAGACGGTAACCCGCAACCGCCCCGCGCCCCCTGGCATGGCCTCGCGCGCCGCCACGGCGACGCGCAGGGTGCCATCTGGCGCCCGCTCGGCCTGCACCAGGATCGCCGGCGACTCCGGCCCCGGACTCGGCCGCGAAAACACCCGGGTGCAAGCCGGCGCCGCACCGGGCAATACCGTCACCCGCTCGCGCAGCCGCGCCGCCCGCCGCCATAGCCGCGACGCCACCAGCAGCACCACCGCCTCCAGCGTCATCCCGCCGGCCAACGCCAGCGGCTGCGCGGGATGCGCGCTGCCTCCCATCGGCAACAGGCACGCCAGCATCAGCACCGCCAGCGCCGCCAGCAACGCCCGCCCGTCGCCCAATGCGCCGACCAGCGCCAACGCCAGGAAGGGCAGGGCGATCATGCCCCCGTCCGGCATGCTTTCACGCCCGGCGCCCAACAACAGCCCGGCCATCACCGCCAGCCCGAGCCCAAGCGCCAGCCGCCCGCGCCGCTCCCGCCGGCGGAGCCCGCTGGCCGTGGTCGCGGCAATGGCCACGCCAAGCCCCAGCAGCGTCACCAGCTCCCAGCCCATCCCGCCGCGCGCCGCCAATCCGCCCAGCACCGCCGGCGCCAACCACAACAGCCAAAGGATCAAGCTGCGCGCCGCGTCGCGCAGCGCCCGCACAGCGGCCGGCGGGTGGTCGAATTCGGGCGATGGATACATGCGCTGACCTGGACGCGCCGCACAAGCGGGGCCAGACCCCGCACCGCCGGCAGACATCGCGCCGGCATCTTGCCGGCCGGTTCACTAAAACACCCCGGGATTAACGCCGCGTTGCGTCCCGCCGCCTCACCGCAACCCCGGCCAATACCGCCACCCCAACCCCGCCATCACGCCAAACACCGGCAACACCAGCCAAACCACCCCGCCCCAACCCGCCACCCCCCAGGCCAACGCCGGCACCACGCCGCCCAGCGCGCCGCCGACGTAATACGTTGTCACATACATCCCCACCGCCGCGGACCGTCCGTGGCTGACTGTCGCCCCGATCAACCCCAGCGACAGCGTCTGCACCACCAGCAACCCGCCCGACAGCATCGCCAGCCCCACCACAACCGCCGCCAGCGCCGGCACCAGCGTCAGCCCCAGCCCCGCCGCCGCCAGCCCCAATACCATCAGCAGCGTCGCCCTTCGCCCGAACCGTATCGCCAGCCGCATCGCCAGCGCCGTCGTCGCCGCCCCCACCAGGTAGACCGCGAACACGCCGCCCATCACCGCCGGGCTCAGCAGGAAAGGCGGCCCCGATAAATAAATATTTACAAACGTATAAGCCGCGACATTGCTGAACAACATGAGAAACCCCATGCCGCAAGTCGCCATCAAGCGGGCATTGCCCAGGTGATCGCGCCAGGTTGCCACCTGCGCCCTGAACCCCCCGCGCTGCGCCCGGAACCGCTGCTCGCCCGGCAACAACAGCGCTATTGCCACCCCGGCCACCAAGGTGAACACCCCGATCGCCACGAACCCCGCCCGCCAGCCCGCAAGCTCGGCGCCGATCCCGGCCACGAACCGCCCGCCGAACCCGCCCAGGATGGTGCCGATGCCATAGATCCCGGCCAGGCGAATACTATCCGCCCCCTCCGTCTCCTCGCCAATATAGGCCACCGTCACGGTGAAGATGAACGGCAGCGCCAACCCCTGCAAAAACCGCCAGGCCAGCATCGCCTCCAGGCTCTGCGACCCCGCCACCAGCAACGTCGGCACCGACAACAACATGCAGGCGGCGGCGATCAGCCGCTTGCGCCCCACCCGGTCGGAAATCGCCCCGGCAAACGGTGCCACCACCGCCACAGCCACCAGCGAGGCGGTGATCGTCAGCCCGGTATCCGCCACATCCACCGCGAACGCGGCGGCAATCAGCGGCAGGATCGCCTGCGGCGTATACAGGTTGAGGAACGTGGCGAACCCCGCCAGGACAACCGCCGCCGCCCGCCTCACGAGCCCCCACTCACCGCCGTGCGGGCATGGTCAGGATCGGCCCGCACGCCGCCGGCACCATCGGCTTACGCCGCACCACCGGCCCCGCCGGTTTTTCTGGCGGCGCGTCCAGCCGGTCGAACCACCATTGCAGCGAGGCATCGCAACCATCACCGGCGGGGATCGGCGGCAGCTCGCCGCACTCCGCCTGCCCGGCCGGACAGCGAAAATGAATGTGCATATGCGCCGAATGCGCGTACCACGGCCGAACCCGCGCCAACCACGCGCGCTCCCCCGCCGGCACCTCCTGGCAAAGCTGCCGCTTGATCGCCGCATTCACCAGCACCCGGTCCACCCCAGGCAACCCTGCCGCCAGCCGCAACAGCGTCACATGCCCCGGCCGCCAGCGCGTCATGTCCACCCCGCGCTGATCCGCCCGCACCAGGCTCGGTAACTCGATCCCATCCCGCGCCGCCGCACTCAACACCGGCCGTGGCGCCGAAATATCGAGATAAACATCGGCATCGAGCCCCACCTGATGACTGACATGCCCGCCCGCCAGCGGCCCGCCGCGGGGCCCCGACAGATCGTTCATGTAGAGATCGGGCAACCCCGCCGCCCGCGCCCGCTCGCCCAGCAGCAAAAGCGCCGAAATCACCTCGGGATGCCCCCAGAACGACGACCGGCTCGCCCGCACCGTCTGGATCCCCGGCGCCATATCCGGCAAGCGCTGCGCTCCGGCAATACACCCCGGCCCCGGCCCGCCGACGATCCGCACCGGCCCCGGCGCCGGCCCGGGTGCGATCACCGGAACCGGGATCATCGCCGGCCCCTGCGCGTAAGCTGGCAACGCCCACACCAGCGCGGCCAGCAACCACCTCACGGCAAATGCGGCGGCGCGGGGATCGACAGATAGGCCAGGCGCTTGACCTCCTTGCGTCCGCGCGACACCGAATCCAGCACCAACCCGCACGCAAACGACAGCGCGGCAATCAGCCCCAACCCCATCGCCAGCACCGCCGTCGGCAACCGCGGCACCAGCCCCGTCCGCAGGAACTCACCCACCACCGGCACCCCCAGCAAGATCGCCAGCGCCAGCAGCATCAACCCGCAGATGCTGAAGAACTGCAACGGCCGCTCCTCCTTCACCAGCACCACGATCGTCCGCAGGATGCGCACCCCATCGCTATACGTCCGCAGTTTCGACGTCGACCCCTCCGGCCGGTCCTTGTATGCCGTCGCGATCTCCCCCACCGGCATCCGCAAATCCAGCGCATGCACGGTGAATTCGGTCTCCGTCTCGAACCCGCCCGCCAGCGCCGGAAACGACTTGACAAACCGCCGGCTGAACACCCGATACCCCGACAGCATGTCCGAGATCCGGTCCCCGAACACCACCCGCACCATCCCGGTCAGCACCAGATTCCCCAGCCGATGCCCCGGCCGGTACGCCTTGGCGATATCCGTCACCCGCGCCCCGTTGACCATATCCAGCCCGTCGCGCCGCAACAGCGCCACCATCTCCGGCGCCCGTGCGGCGTCATAGGTGTCGTCGCCATCCACCAGCACATAGATATCGGCATCGACATCGGCGAAGGACCGCCGGATCACATTGCCCTTGCCCTGCAACGTCTCGCGCCGGACAATCGCGCCCGCCGCCCGCGCCACCTCCGCCGTCCCGTCCTGCGAGTTGTTGTCATAGACAAAGATCGTTGCTTCCGGCAGCGCCGCCCGGAAATCCGCCACCACCAGCGGGATCGCCACCGCCTCGTTGTAGCAAGGGATAATCACGGCAATCCGAGGCGCTGCCCCTGTCGCGGCGAATTGGCTATCATGCGGCATGTTCATGCGGAGTCCCGGCCGGTTTGTTGCTTCATAGCGGCTTGTCGGCACCCACGACAGACATCGCACGGCATTTTTGCTGGTAAGGGATAATCGCGCGCATGAAGCCGCACCAGATCGCGCTGACCCGCCGCCTGGCCCTTGTGCTCGGCCTCGCCGCAGCGGCCCCGCGCACCGCGCACGCCGCCACGTTCCGTGCCAGAGGTTTGGGCGCCAAAGACTTGCACGCAACCCTGGCCGCCATCCTGCCCCCTGGCCTCGACCCCGCACGTCTCGGCGCCGAACTGTACGCCGCCGCCCCCATCCCCCTGGCCGACTGCCTGCATCGCGCCGGCCTCTGCGGCCCGCTGCCCAGCCGCGCCACCCTGACCGCCCAAATCGCCAACGACTTCGCCGCCGGCCGCGTCGTCACCATCGCCGGCTGGCACCTGTCCCGCACCGAGGCCTGGCTCTGCGCGGCCATCCACGCCCAGGCCCAACCACCCCGGTCCGCTGCCGCCTCGCCGCCAATTTGAAACTATCCCGTGACAATTCGTTGCCGCGACTCCGTTGGAAAAACAAAGCACTTCTGCTAGCCACATCCCGTAGCAGAACCGCCGGAAGTCCAACGCGTGAACATGCCAGCCTCCGCCCAAACCCTGGTCAAGGGCCCGGCGAGGGTCGGAACAACCGCTTGATCATGAGGGCCGGATCAGTCGCCTGGCTGACATGCCTGCAAGCATAGGACGATGAGGATGGCCGCGAACCACCAACGATCGAAGCCAGCGTCCCTGCACGTGCTCGCCCCCGAAATCCCCACTCGACTGATGGTGCTGGCCTATCTCGTCCTGGCGGCGATCGCCCTGGTCCCGATCATGCTGGTCGAGTTGCCTGGCCTGGGCGACTACCTCAACCACCTCGCCAGGATGCGCGTGATCGCCGGCTACGACAGCTCGGCGGAGCTGCGGGCGTTGTATGGCTTCGATCCGTTGCTGCGGCCGTACCTGGCGATGGATCTGATCGTGCCGAAGCTCTCCTCGGTCATGTCGATCTACGATGCCGGCCGGGTGTTCATCGCCTTGGCCATCGTGATGCCGGTGCTGGGGGTGATCGCACTGCATCTGACGGCGTGGGGCAAGCTGGGGGCGACGCCGGCCCTGATCATGCTGTTCGCCTACAGCAGCATGCTCTCCTGGGGCTTCCTCAACTACCTGTTCGCCATCGGCGTGGCACTGCCGCTGCTCGCGCTCTGGCTGCGCGCCGGCACCTGGCCGCGCTGGCGGCGCGCGGCGTTTTTAGCCGTCGCCGCGACGCTGATCTATTTCTGCCACCTGCTGGCCTTCGGCGCCTATTGCCTGGGCGTGGCAGGGATCGAGTTCGCCCGCGCGTGGCGGTCCGGGCGCGGCCACTGGCGCAGCATCGCGCTCGATTGGGTCGCCGCGGCGGTCCAGGCCCTGCCGGGGGCTCTGCTGGTGTCGCAGCTCGACATGGATCGCTTCACCGTCCCGCCCTCGCTCACCGCCTTCGGCTCGCTGTCGGCACGGCTTGACGCCCTGGCCTCGCCGTTCGTCTTCCTGGGCGGCACTGCCGACGTCGTAGGCATAGTGACGGTGCTGGCCATCCTGGCATTGGCCCTGCTGCGCCGCCGCATCGCCATAGCGGGCGTGTTGTGGCCTGCTGGCGTCCTGATCTGGCTCCTGGCGCTGGTGACCCCGGAATGGATCGATGGAACCTGGGGCATCCACCTGCGGCTGCCGCTGGTCGGCATGCTCATCCTGGTGGCCGCGCTCAACATCCGCCTGGCTCGCCGCGAGCAGATCGCACTGTTGGCCGTCGTCGCCGCAGTGACCGCCTTCAAGGCGGCCGCCGCCACCAACAGCCTGCGCCGAGTCGAACGCGACATCGCGGAGATGCGCGAGCTGGTCCAGGTGATCCCGCGGGGCGCGCGGGTGCTGGTCGCCCAGGCCCAGGCACCCGACGCCATCAACCGGGTCGGCCCCTGGCGGATGACCTCGCAGATGGCGATGGTCGCGCTGATCGAGCGCGACGCTTTCGTTCCATTTTTGTTCTCCGGCGTGCCCATGGTACGCCCCCGGCTTGAACTGCTGCCGCTCAGCACCCCGCACGGTCACCCGCTCTCCCGCGCCCAGCTCGCCGAGGGGCTCACCGCCGCCGACGGCCCCGGCATGCCCGAGGGCGACGGCCAGGGCCGACGCATCTACTGGCGCGACTGGCCGGCGAAGTTCACCCATCTCATCTGGCAGCACTATGGCGCCCCCGGCCTCGATCACCCGGCACTGCTGGAACAGGTCGCGACCGGGCGCAGCACCACCATCTACCGCATCCACCAGCCGGCCACCCCGAAGTGACCGGGAACCAACGCCCCCCGCACCAGGAGACCGTGCGGATCAACGCCTTCGACTACTTCCGCGCCGTCGCGATCCTGGTCATCGTCGCCGGCCACACCTTTCCGCCCTGGGATATCGACACCGTAGCTGAGCGGGCGCTGGCAAACCTGATCGCCGGCGGCACCTCGCTGTTCGTCTTCATCTCGGGGTTCTTCCTGCACAGCCACTTCCACGGCAGGACCGGCCCGGCGGCCTTCGTTGCCGGCAAGCTGCGGACGGTGATCGCGCCGTACGTCTTGATGGCCACCGCCGGGTTCATCGTCCAGGGGTATGTGCTCGGTGCGTTTCCCCATGTGGACGCGCTGGTGCCGCCGCCCCCCGGGCCGTTGCACGACGTGTGGCTTTGGGGTGACTACCTGCTGACCGGGCGGATTTTCGTGGCCTATTGGTATATTCCGTTCATCGCGATCCTGTTCGCGCTGACACGGCAGTTCTACGCCTATATCGACCTGTCCCCGACGACGCGGTGGACGGTGATGGCGGTGTGGTTCCTCGCTGCGATGGTGATCCAACGCTCAGCGCTGGATTTGTCGCCGTTGCATGCGGCGCTGTATTTCGTGCCGATCTACATGGCGGGGATCAACTATTCCATGCACCGGACCGGCATCGACCGGTTCATCCGCGCCAAGACGGTGCCGCTGGGCGCCCTCGCGGTGGTCTTGGCCCTGACCCAGGCGCTGACGACGACCGAGCTTGGCAACCTGGAGAAGCCGACGCTGCTGGCCTATAACGGCATCGACATCTCCACCGTGCAGAAGATGGCGCTGTGCCTGTTCTGCGTGGCGGTGCTGAACCGCTTCGAGACGGCGCGGCTTCCAGTGCTGAAGCTGCTCGCATCGGCCAGTTTCGCCATCTTCTTCATTCATCCCTGGGTCATCCTGGCGCTCAACCCGAAGGGACTGGCCGGGTTCTATTTGTTCCTGCCCGGCATCGCAGTATGGCTGGTCAACTTCGCGCTCGCGACCGCGATCAGCCTGGCGCTGGCGGTGATCCTGAAACGCCTGCTCGGCAGCAGAAGCCGCTATGTGATCGGCTGGTGAGTGCGCCCCCCAATCGTCCCCGGCCGGGGCCCCAGCCGCCGCCCTCAGGCGTCCTTCCACACCGCGCTCTCAGCCAGCATCGCCCCGCCATCGACGATGATCGTCGTCCCGGTCACGAACTTCGCCTCGTCGCTGGCCAGATACAAAAACGCATGCGCCACATCCGCGGGATCGCCCAGCGTGCCCGCCGGGATGAAATGCGCGATCCGCTCCGTCCCATAGCGCGCCTTCATCCGGCTCAGCCCCGGCGTATCGATATACCCCGGCTCCACCCCGTTCACCGTGATCCCGTCCGCCGCCAGCTCCAGCGCGGCCGCCCGGATGAACCCGTTCACCGCCCCCTTGGTGGCCGAATACGCCCCTGACCCCGGCATCGTCACCCGCGGCCCAGTCACCGACGAGGTGATCAACAGCCGCCCGCCCCCCGCCTTCTTCATATGCGGCTGTGAAGCCGCCGACAGCCAAAAACACGCCTTCACATTCACCGTCAGCATCGCGTCCAGCAGCGTGTCATCCCGCTCGGTCACCGGATGCCGCCCCATCACCGCGGCATTGTGCACCACGATATCCAGCCGCCCCTGCGCCGCCGCCACCCCATCCACCATGGCAAACACGGCCGCCTTGTCCGCCATGTCGATCACCAGCAACTCGCCCTTCCCGCCCGCCGCCACGATCGCATCCACCGTCGCCTGCCCTGGCCCAGCGGTGCGCGTCGCCACCACCACATACGCCCCCTCGGCCGCCAGCACCTGCGCCGTGGCGCTGCCGATGCCCTTCCCCCCGCCAGTGACAATCGCCACCCGCCCCGTCAGGCGCGGTCCGGCACGGTGGGTGATCGGCTTCTCGGACATAGTGCTGCTCCTGTTTAAGACAAAAGAAGAAAAACCTTCTTTTTGTGAACAAAAAGAAGCAAAAAAACTTTATCCATTAGACCAAGATGCCAACATCCGGCACGGAAAATGAATAAAAGTTTTTTGGTTCTTTTTTCCAAAAAAGAACATTCTTCCTCCCTTCCCCTGACCCCAAAAAAGGTTTCATATCACCCCAGGAAACCGGAGGGCAACCATGCGCCAGCAAGCCGACATCATCATCCGCGGCGGCACCATCGTCGACGGCACCGGCACCCCCCCTTACCAAGCCGATCTCGCCATAACCGCCGGAAAAATCACCGAAATCGGCCAGATCACCGAAATGGGCAAGATCGCGGGCACCGCCACCGAGGAAATCGACGCCACCGGCAAACTCGTCACCCCCGGCTTCATCGACCTGCACACCCATTACGACGCCCAGATCACCTGGTCCAACACCGTCACCCCCTCCTCCTGGAATGGCGTCACCACCGTCCTGATCGGCAATTGCGGCGTCGGCTTCGCCCCCTGCCTGCCGGAACGCCGCGACATGCTGGTCGAGCTGATGGAAGGCGTCGAAGACATCCCCGAAGTCGTCCTCACCGCCGGCCTGCCCTGGAACTGGCAAACCTTCCCCGAATTCCTCGACGCCCTGGACGCCCGCCAATACGACCTCGACGTCTGCACCCAGGTCCCCCATTCCGCCCTGCGCGTCCACGTCATGGGCCAGCGCGGCGCCGACCGCGAACCCGCCAACCAGGCCGACCGCACCGAAATGGCCCGCCTCGCCGCCGAAGGCATCGCCGCCGGCGCGCTGGGCTTCTCCACCTCCCGCACCCTCGCCCACAAAACCCTGGACGGCCGCCACATCCCAACCCTGCGCGCCGAGGAAAGCGAACTCGCCACCATCGCCAATGCCCTCGGCAGCGGCTGGGTTCAGGTGATCTCCGACTTCGAGGACCTCGACCAGGAATTCGCCATGCTCCGCCGCCTGTCCATCGACTCCGGCCGCCGCATGACCATCTCCCTGCTCCAGCGCGAACAACGCCCCGACGCCTGGAAGACCATCCTCGGCCACATCCACGCCGCCAACGACGCCGGCGCCCACATCGTCGGCCAGGTCATGGCCCGCCCCGTCGGCGTCATGATCGGCTTCGAAATCTCGCAAAACCCCTTCATGGACCGCCCGTCCTGGAAGGCGATCGCCCACCTCCCATTCGCCGAAAAACTCCCCCACCTCCAAAACCCGGAATTCCGCGCCCGCCTCCTGGCCGAGGAAACCACCGACCCCGCCCTCAAGCACCGCCTCAACACCTGGGCAAAAATCTTCCCCCTCGGCGCCTCGCCGGACTACGAACCCGCCCCCGAAACCTCCGTCGCCGCCACCGCCGCCCGCCAGGGCCGCACCCCCGAAGAAGTCGCCTACGACCTGCTGATGGAACGCGACGGCCGCAACGTTCTCTACCGCCCGATCATCAATTACGCCGCTGGCGACCTCGAAGCCGTCAAAACCATGATGCAAGACCCCCACACCATCATGGGCCTCGGTGACGGCGGCGCCCACGTCTCCATCATCTGCGACGCCTCCGCCCCCACCACCATGATCTCCCACTGGACCCGCGACCGCACCCGCGGCGAACGCCTCCCCGTCGAATGGGTCATCAAACGCCTCAGCGCCGACAACGCCGCCGCCCTAGGCCTCTCAGACCGCGGCACGCTCAAAGTCGGCCTGAAAGCCGACCTCAACATCATCGACCACAGCCGCATCCGAGCCCACGCCCCCGAAGTCCGCTACGACCTCCCCGCCGGCGGCCGCCGCCTCGTCCAAACCACCGAAGGCTACGACGCCACCATCGTCAGCGGCACCATCGTCCAACGCAACGGCACCGCAACCGGAAACCTCCCCGGCCGCCTTGTCCGCGGTACGCGGTAGAATTAAGCAAACAAGAATCTTCTTTTTGTGAACAAAAAGAAGCAAAAAAACTTCCTAATTCCTCCCGTTCCCTTGGGGGAGAGGGCAGGTGCGAGGGGTAGCCCGTCGAAACCGCCCCGCAGCAAATGGCCGAATGCGTGAAGTAGCCGCACTTCTCAAAGCGATCGACAGCTGGGCGGCGAGGCGACCGTGGTTACTACATGTCGTCGTCTTTGGAAGCCGGGTCAGGGGCGGCTACCGGCCAGACAGCGACCTCGATGTCTTCGTACGAACCGACCCAGATTTCAGCTGGTACGGCATTGAATGCGATTGGCAGACGGCAACTCTAAATGCGTTCGACGATCTTGGCCGTCAGCACGGGTTCTCGGTCAACACGTGCTTCGAGAATGACCAACGCACCACTGAGTGGCTTCGGCTTGGCACGCCGCTCGTCAAACTGGCTACGGGAAAGCTCCGATTTATTCTGACGCAACCGAGACCTCATGCGCCAGGCTGACTGCAACACCCCGCTGCATTGCAACGCCTTCGCCAGGAGAGCGTAGTGACTCACGAGGACGACGTTCAGCTATCGAGGAAGGCTGTCATCCAGCGCGGGCTGTTCGTACATCGGTATTCGGGAATTGAGTTCGCGATGTGCGAACTCATCATGCGGGCACGGACATCCCCCGCTTATCATGATCTGGGTGACATGCCCTTCCGTTACACGGGCAAGATCCAATGGGTCCGCAAGATGCTGGACCGCCAGGGTCCGGTGCGGCCCTACGCCAGCGGTATCCGGGTGATGCTTCGGGATTTCCTGCCGTTCGAGGAAATCCGGCATTTTATGATGCACGGATTGATGACTATTGAGCACGGTACGCCAGAGGGTGACGTGTTGCGATTCGAGATGTACGACCGGATTGAGGGCAATGTCAGCAAAGGGACTTTGCGGATTTCCCTGGAGCGCTTGAAGGCGGTCGTGGCGGATATGGGCAAAATCTCCAACAATTTCCCCGAGTACGTGTCGATCGTCTGTCAGGGTGCTGAACTTGGCGAATTCCCGATGGACGAACCAAGGCCCCGGACCTTCAAGCGCCCGCAACTCTAGTTTCACAGCCCCCCGCCGTTCGACGCTAGCCTCCCCCTCTCCGAAAAAATTTCTTATCAATACATAAAAAATTCCTTGCGCCTTCCATCTAACTAAGTTAGAATGCAGGCGAATGGAACGTCATCTACCCGGCCTGGCCAGCCAACTGGTCCAGCTCCGAGCCTCCGCCACCCCGGCGGAGGCTGGTTGCGGAACTGTGTCCGCCGCTCTGGATGCCCTGATCGCGGCACTTTTCGCCCGCATCTTCGCCCAGCTGGAGCAACTCCTCACTCTGTGGCAATCCGGCGACCTCCCCCCGCCCGCCATCCGCCCTGCCGCCACGCCGAAGCCGCCCCCCCGCCAGAACTCCCCCCGCCGCGCCGCCCGGTACTCGCGCCGTACCAGCCGCAAGGCGCCCACTCGCCCGAACACGCCCAAAATCCGTCCGGCGATCCCCCGCGCGAAATCGCGCGTTGACCGCCGCGCGCGCCAATCAGCCCCATCATATTTCCGCCCGCGCCCGGCCCGCGCACCCCCCAATTCGCGCCAACGCTGTCGCCTCAGCCCCTCACCCGGGAACGCCGAACCGCGCCCTAATTAATACGATATAGAAACTAATACCTATCCCCCCGGCAAGCCCTTCGTCGTCGAATACTCGAAATGCAGCGCCGTCTCCGGAAACACGATCGGATGGATCGCATGCGCCGCCATCGCCGCCTCCGAAAACCCCTGCAAAATCAACTTCAACTTCCCCGCATAAACAGCCACGTCCCCAATGGCGAACACCCCCGCCAACGACGTCTCACAGGTCGAAGGCGTCACCACGACATGGTTACGCTCCAACCCCAAACCCCACCCGGCAATCGGCCCCAGATCCATCGACAGCCCAAAGAACGGCAACAGCACGTCCGCCGGCAAAACCTTCGTCCCGCCATCCAGATCCGCCACCTCCACCGCCTCCAACACCCCGCCCGCCCCACGCAGCCCATGCAGCTGATACGGGATCACCATCTCCACCTCGCCGCGTTGCGCCGCCGCATCCAACTGCCCCGCCGTCTCCGGCGCCGCCCGGAACTTCGCCCGCCGATGCACCACCTGAATTGAAGCCGCCACCCCCCGCAACGCCAACGCCCAGTCGACCGCCGAATCTCCCCCCCCTGCGATCACCACCCGCTTACCCCGCAAATCCTCCCGCCGCCGCACGTAGTACTGCACCCCCCCTGACGCCTCGAATGCCGCCAGCCCCTCCAACGGCGGCCGGTTCGGCCCAAACGCCCCGGCCCCCGCCGCAACGATCACCGCCTTGCATTTCACCACGTCCCCGAGATCAGTCCCCAACGTGAACCCACCGACGGACCCTTCCAGCCTTTCCACCCGCCGCCCCAACAGCAACCCCGGCGAAAACGGCGCAATCTGCTTTTCCAACTGAGCAATCAACTCCGCCGCCTCAATGGAGGGATGCGCGGGAATGTCATAAATCGGCTTCTCCGGGTACAGCGCCGTGCATTGCCCGCCCAACTCGCCCAAAGCATCGATCAGCACGCACCGCAGCTTGAGCATCCCCAGCTCAAAGGCGGCGAACATCCCCACCGGTCCCGCCCCGATAATCGCCACATCAGTCTCATAGCTCTGGCTCATCACAATCCCGCCTCTGATCTCCCCGCCATTGTGCCCCGCCGCGCCGGTCAGGCAAACTGCCCCCATGCGTCGACTCCTGCCGTCCCTCCAAGCAACCGAAGCCTTGGCCGCCGAACTCGCCGCCCAGGTCCGTCCGGGCGACGCGATTCTGCTCGACGGCCCCTTGGGCGCCGGCAAATCCGCCTTCGCCCGCGCCTTCCTCCGATCCCTCACCAACGACCCGGCACTCGACGTCCCCAGCCCCACCTTCACCCTGGTCCAGACCTACGACACCCCCCGCGGACCCGTGCACCATTTCGACCTCTGGCGTCTCGACGGCCCCGCCGCCCTGGAAGAACTCGGCTGGGACGACCTGACCCGCGACATCGTCCTGGTCGAATGGCCCGACCGCCTCGGGCACCTGACACCCGACAACGCGCTGACCATCCGCCTCGCCCACGCCGGAGACGACACCCGCGAAGCCACCCTCATCCGATGAACCTCGCCACCCTCCCGTTCAACGCCCCCTTCCTCGACCACATCGCCAAAACCTGGCTGCACACCCACGGCGACCGCCAAGGCCTGATCCTCCTCCCCACCCGCCGCGCCGCCCGCTCCCTGGCCGAAGCCTTCCTCCGTGCCAGCAACGGCAAACCCCTCCTCCTCCCCCGCATCACCGCCATCGGCGCGCTGGACGAAGCCCCCCTGACCCTCGCCGGCGCCCTCGACCTGCCGCCCGCCGTCGACCCCGCCCACCGCCTCGCCGCCCTCACCCGCCTGGTGATGGCCCTTCCCCAGGAACACCTCGCCGGTGCCGCCGACCGTGCCTGGAAGCTCGCCCGCGAACTCGCCGTCCTGATGGACCAGGCCGAACGCGCCGAACTCGACCTGCGCGAAGCCCTGGAACGCGCCGCCGAAACCGAATACGCCGCCCACTGGCAGGTCACCCTCGATTTCCTGACCATCGTCACCCAGGCCTGGCCCGCCTGGCTCGCCGACCAGGGCCTGATGAACCCCGCCGCCCGCCAGGCCAAGCTGCTCAGTGCCCAAGCCGAAGCCTGGACCGCAAATCCCCCCGACCACCCCGTCTGGACCGTGGGTATGCAAGGCGGCATCCCCGCCGCCGCCCGCCTGCTGCGCGCAGTGGCCGCCATGCCGCTCGGCCAGGTCGTCCTGCCCGGCCTCGACCTCGCAATGCCCGACGAGATCTGGGAAAAGCTCGACGACTCCCACCCTCAAGCAGGCCAGCGCAACCTCCTCGCCGGCCTTGGCGCGAGGCGCGGGGATGTCGTACAATGGGATGCCCCGGACGGCCGCGTCGCAATGCTATCGCGCGCGCTGCTGCCGGCCATCGCACTCGGCGACTGGCGCCAGCCTGGCACGATCGTCACCGACGGCCTCACCCGCCTGGAAACCGCCGACCAGCAGGAAGAAGCGGTCGCCATCGCCATGATCCTGCGCGATGCGCTGGAACAACCCGGCCGCCGCGCCGCCTTGGTCACCCCGGACCGCGCCCTGGCCGGCCGGGTGTCGGCGGCGTTGCAACGCTGGGACGTGCTGGCCGACGATTCCGCCGGTGAGCAACTGGCCCACGCCCCACCGGCGGTGTTCCTGCGGCTGTTATCGGCGGCAGTGGCCGATGACCTCGGACCAGTGAGCCTGATGGCCCTGCTGAAGCACCCCTTCGCCGCCGCCGGCATGGCCCCGGCCACCTGCCGGGCGGCCGCACGGACATTGGAGCTCGCCTGCCTGCGCGGCCCCCGCCCGCCCGGCGGCCTGACCGGGCTGCGCCAGAAGGTCGACCGGGTAACCGATGCGCGACACGATGGACTGGTCGACCTGCTCGACCGGCTCGAAGCCTGCCTGGAACCGCTGCTGCGCCAGTCGGTGGCAATGTCACCGGCAACCCTGCTCGCCGGGCTGGTCGAGGCGGCCGAGGCGCTGGCCACCACGGATGAACGTGCCGGCCCCGCGATCCTGTGGGCGCACGAGGAGGGCGAGGCGCTGGCCACCACCCTGGCCGGGGTGATGCCGCATCTCGGCCTGCTGCCAGATCAGCCGCCATCGGTGCTGCCAGGTCTGTTGGATGCCTTGCTGGAAGGTGCCGTGGTGCGAACCCGGCGGGTGTTGCGCGGACGGGAAGCGGCCGGCGAACATCCCCGGGTGTTCATCTGGGGTCTGCTGGAGGCGCAGCTCCAGAGCGTGGATGTCGTGGTACTCGGCGGCCTGGTCGAGGGCGTCTGGCCGCCGGCGACCGATCCCGGCCCATGGCTCAGCCGGCCGATGCGGACGCGGGCCGGGTTGCCCAGTGCGGAGGAGGCCGTTGGGCTGACCGCGCATGACTTCATGGCCAATGCCTGTGCCGCCCCGGTCGCGGTGCTGTCCTGTCCGCGCCGGCTGGATGGGGCGCCCGCGGTGCCGGCCCGCTGGCTGGTGCGGTTGGAAGCGTTCCTTGCGGGGCAGGGGATGCGGCTGCCGGCGCATCCGGCTTCGGCCTGGGCAGCGCAACTGGATCAGCCGGCCGCGGTGCAGCGCCTGGCACCGCCGGCACCGTGTCCACCGCTGGAGCTGCGACCGCGGCGGCTGAGTGTCACGGAGATCGAGACCTGGCTGGCCGATCCCTATGCCATCTATGCCAAGCATATTCTGCGGCTTCGCAAGCTCGACCCGCTGGAACAGGCCACCGACGCCGCCGACTACGGCACGGTGGTGCATGACGGGTTGCACCGCTTCTTGGACGAGCACGGCGCGCGCTGGCCGGCCGGGGCCGCGGGCAAGCTGCGCGCGGCGATGGACCATGCGCTGGAACGGGCGGGGCTGCGGCGGGCGTTGGTGGAATGGTGGCGGCCGCGGCTGTGGCGGATTGCCGAGTGGGTGGCCGATACCGAGCGCGACCGACGGGCGACGAATACCTTGTCCGCTTTGGCCACCGAGGTGAGGGGGAGCTGGGAGTTGTCGGTGCCCGGCGGGTTCCGGCTGACCGGGCGGGCGGACCGGATCGAGCGGCGGGCGGATGGGACGCTGGCGATCCTGGACTACAAGACCGGGGCGCCGCCGAGTCAGACCGAGGTGGAGGCGGGGTTCGCGGCCCAGTTGTTGCTGGAAGCGGCGATGGCGGAGGATGGGGCGTTCGGGGATATCGCGGGCCGCGCGGTCGAGCTGGCGTATTGGCACCTGACCGGCGGGTTCGAGGCGGGGCAGGTCAAGCCGCTGTTCAAGGGCCGGGCTGACGAGATCGCCGATGCCGTGGCCGCCGCGCGGGTCAGCCTGCGGGCGCTGGTCGAGGCCTTCGATGATCCCGCGCGGCCGTACTTGTCGCAGCCGCATGCCGGGAGGGTGCCGCGGTTTTCGGATTACGGGCAGTTGGCGCGGGTTGCCGAATGGGACCTGGCCGGAGACGACGAATGAGCGCCTCGGCCCGTGATGAAGCCAACCGGTCGCAGCGCATTGCCGGTGATCCCAGGGTGTCCGCCTTCGTGGCGGCCTCGGCGGGGTCGGGCAAGACCAAGCTGCTGACCGATCGGTTGCTGCGGCTGATGCTGGGGGGCGCCGATCCCGCCCGCATCCAGTGCCTGACCTTTACCAAGGCGGCGGCCGCCGAGATGGCGGTGCGGTTGCAGCGGCGGCTCGGCGGGTGGGTGACGCTGGATGATGGCGGGCTGGATGAGGCGTTGCGGGCGCTGGAGGTGGTGCCGAATGCGGCGATGCGGCTGCGGGCGCGGGCGTTGTTTGCCACCGTGCTCGACCTGCCCGGCGGGATGCGGATCGGCACCATCCATGCATTCTGCCAGTCGCTGTTGCGGCGGTTTCCGTTGGAGGCGGCGCTGAGTCCGCATTTCCGGCTGATGGATGATCCCGATGCTGCCGTCGCGCTGTCCGAGGCGCGTGAGACGATGCTGTCCGCGGCCTTTGCCGAGGATCAGCGGACGGCGCTGCGGCTGGTGGCCGGGTTGGTGCCGAATTTGGAGGCGCTGGGCCAGCTGATCGAGAAGCTGCGGGGCAAGCCCGACGAACTTGAGGCCGCGTTGGCCCTGGGGCCGGAGGCGTTGGAGCGGCGGTTGCGGCATCTTCTGGGGGCGCGTGATCCTGACGAGGTGGCGGCGGCGATTGCCGGCGATTGCGACGAGGCTGGCTTGCGCGATGCGGCGCGGGTGCTGGGCAATGGCGGAGGCACGATGGCGCCGGCGCTGGGGGCCGGGATGGCCGGGTGGCTCGGGCTCGATGCCGAGATGCGTTCGGAGAACGTCGCCGAGTGGCGAAAACTGCTGTTCCGCGCCGATGGCGAGAAGCGGGCGCCGGGGGGATTGGTACGTGGCAAATTCCTCGGGGATCACCCGGCGGTGCTGGTGGCGCTGGAGGCGGAACAGGCGCGGTTGATGGCGCTGGAGGATGCGGCGCGGGCGTGGCAGGTGGCCCAGATTTCGGCGGCGCTGGCCGGGTTGGCGGGGCCGGTGGCGCGGGCCTATGCGGCGGGCAAGCAACGGACGGGGCTGCTGGATTACGGCGACCTGATCCGGGCGAGTTCGCGGCTGCTGGTCGATCCCGGGGCGGCCTGGGTGTTGTACAAGTTGGATGGCGGGTTGGACCATCTGTTGCTGGACGAGGTGCAGGATACCGCGCCGGAGCAATGGGAGATTGCCGGACGGCTGAGCGGGGAGTTTTTCGTCGGCCAGGGAGCGGCGAAGGACGGGCTGCCGCGGACGGTGTTTGCGGTGGGGGACCCGAAGCAGTCGATCTACTCGTTTCAGGGGGCTGATCCTCAGGCGTTTCGAAGCTGGCGCGATATTCTGCGCCGGCGGGTGGAGGGGGCGGGGGAGCAGTGGCGGGATGCGCCGCTGGAGGTGTCGTTCCGCTCGACGGTGCCGGTGCTGGACCTGGTGGATGCCGTGTTCGCCGTGCCGCCGGCCTGTGACGGGGTGGCCGAGGCCGGCACGTTGCGCCACGTGGCGGATCGGGCGGGGCATGCGGGAATGGTCGAGCTGTGGCCGCTGGCGCCGGAGCCGGAGCGGCCGGAGGCGGTGCCGTGGACGGTGCCGGTGCGCAACGAGGGCTCGGTGGGGGCGATGCAGCGACTGGCGGATGGGTTGGCCGAGTGGATTGCCGGGCAGACCGATGGGTCCGTCATGCTGCAGAGCAAGGGGCGGCCGCTGGCGCCGGGGGATGTGCTGGTGCTGGTGCGGCGGCGCAATGCGTTTGCGCGGGCCTTGGTGCGGGCGCTGAAGGTGCGGCTTGTGCCGGTGGCGGGGTTGGACCGGTTGGTGCTGACCGAGCAGCCGGCGGTGGCGGATTTGCTGGCGCTGTGTGACGCGTTGTTGTTGCCGGAGGACGATCTGTCGCTGGCCTGCGTGCTGACCAGCCCGTTGGGTGGGGTGAGCGATGACAGCCTGATGGAGTTGGCGGCGCGGCGGTCGGGGTCATTGTGGTCGGCGCTACGGGAACGGGCCGGGGAGCGGGACGACTGGCGGGCGGCGCGGGCGATGATCGGGGGGCTGCTGGCGCGGGTCGATTTCGCCACGCCGCATGCATTGCTGGAGGAGGCGTTGGGGCAGTTGGGCGGGCGGGCGCGGCTGCTGGCGCGGCTGGGGCCGGAGGCGGCCGAGCCGATTGACGAACTTTTGGGGGCGGCGCTTAGCTACGCCAGGACGCATCCGCCGTCGTTGCAGGGGTTTCTGCATTGGCTGCGGCAGTCGGGGGCCGAGGTGAAGCGCGAGGCCGAGGGGGCGGCCCAGGGAGGACACGGCGCGGTGCGGTTGATGACCGTGCATGGGGCCAAGGGATTGCAGGCGCCGCTGGTCATTCTGCCGGACACGACCGGGCTACCGCCGGATGACGGGACGGTGTCCTGGGCCGAGGGGTTGCCGGTTTGGTCGCCGCGCCGCGAGTTGCGCTGCCAGGCGGCCGAGGCGCTGCGGGCGGAGCGGCGGGCGCGCGAGATGGAGGAGCAGAACCGGCTGCTCTATGTGGCGATGACGCGGGCGGAGGACCGGCTGCTGGTGTGTGGCTGGGCCGGGCGGCGGGCGTTGTCGGATGTTTGCTGGTACCGGCTGGTGGAGCAGGGTTTTTCGCGGGTGGGAGCTGCGGCGGCGCCGTTCGATGCCGTCGCGGATGCCTGGGCGGGCGAGATGCAGGCGCATTCGAGTGCGCAAACGGTGGCGCCCGAGCTGGTGGCGAAGCGGGGGGCCGCTTTGGCGCCGGTTGTGCTGCCGGGATGGGCGGGGGGGGAGCCGGGATGGCGGGCGCGGCCGGTGCCGGATGAGCCGGCCTTGCCGTCGCCGCTGGCGCCGAGCCGGCCGGAGGGGATGGAGCTGGGACCGGTGCCGCAGGCGGCCTCCCCTTTGGCCGCGCGGGATACGACCGGGCAGCGGTTCCGACGCGGGCAGTTGGCGCATGCGCTGTTGCAGCATTTGCCGGACCTTGATCCGGCGCTGCGGGGGGCGGCGGCGCGGCGATTTCTGGCGCGGCCGGGGCAGGGGTTGGATGACGCGGGGGCTGAGGCGTTGGCCGCCGAGGTGCTGACGATCCTGGATCAGCCGGACCTGGCGCCTTTGTTCGGGCCCGGCGGGCGGGCGGAGGTGCCGTTGACCGGCGTGATCGAGGGGCGGGTGGTTGGCGGGTTGGTGGATCGGCTGGCGGTGTTGGCGGATCGGGTGCTGGTGGCGGACTACAAGACCAACCGGGTGGCGCCGGGCAGTGCGGAGGCGGTGCCGGTGACCTATTTGCGGCAGATGGCGGCCTATCGCGGGGTGTTGCGGGCGATCTTTCCGGGCAAGCTGGTCAGCTGCGTGCTGGTCTGGACGACGGGGCCGCGGGTGATGCCGCTTCCCGACTCGCTGCTGGATCGCCATGTTCCCGGGCGTGACATGGCGCCGGCTTGATATGTGGTGGCGAGCGTCCCACCTTGATGGACATCTTTGCGAGAAAGGCTGACCGAGATGAGCGAGAACACCAAGCCGGTGACCGATGACAGCTTCGCCGCCGATGTGCTCGGGGCCGAGGGGGTCGTGTTGGTCGATTTCTGGGCC
>CAMBRC010000046.1 GCA_945869965.1 Asaia bogorensis | reverse complement strand
CGCCGCCGCCGCCACCGAGACCGTGCCCAACATCCGCGCCGCCATCCTGATCCACTTCGCCGAGAACGATGCCGGCATCAACGGCCAATGGCCAGCCTACGAAGCCGCCCTCAAAGCCAACAACAAAACCTACGAAGCCCACACGTACCCCGGCACCCAGCACGGCTTCCACAACAACTCCACCCCACGCTACCAAGAAGCCGCCGCCAAACTCTCCTGGGATAGGACCATCGCGCACTTCAAAAAATATCTAGCGTAAGCAAGAATCTTTTTTTTCTGTAGAAAAAGAAGCAAAAAGACTTTCATCCATTTGCGCCGTGCTCAACCCTTAGAGCATGGCGCAAAGTCAAAAAAGTTTTTTGGTTCTTTTTTTCAAAAAAGAAATACTTCCTCCCACCACGGACCCCATGCGCAACCATCCCCTCACCACCGAACACGTCACCACCCGCGACGGCATCCGCCTCGCCACCGACATCCGCCTCCCGCAGGGCCCCGGCCCCTTCCCCGTCATCCTCAGCCGCACCCCCTACGGCCGCCACCTCCAAGGCGGCCGCGAAAACACCGCCGCCGACCCCACCATCGCCACCCCCGACGACTTCGCCGCCTATTACGCCGCCCACGGCTACGCGATGGTCATCCAGGACACCCGCGGCCGCTTCGACAGCGATGGCGCCTTCGTCAAATACCTGACCGACGGCCATGACGGCGAAGACACCATGACCTGGCTCCGCGCCCAGCCTTGGTGCAACGGCCAGATCGTCACCCTCGGCCTGTCCTACGGCGCCCACACCCAAGCCGCCCTCGGCTGCCTCAACCCCCCAGGCCTCCTCGCCCAAGTCCTCGACTGCGGCGGCTTCCTCGACGCCTGGCACCACGGCGTCCGTCAAAATGGCGCCTTCGAACTCCGCCAGGCCACCTGGGCCTACAAGCAAGCCCTCCTCTCCCCCGAAGCCCAGTCCAACCCCACCCTCAAAGCCGCCCTCGAAGCCGAAAACATCCACGACTGGTTCACCCTCCTCGGCCAAGGCATCGCCTGGAAACCCGGCCACTCCCCCCTGCGCCACCACCCGGACTACGAAGCCTACCTCTTCGACCAATGGCGCCATGGCCCCCGCGACGCCTACTGGACCCAACTCGGCATCAGCACCCAGACCTGGCACGCCAAATACAGCCAGGCCACAATCGTCCACCTCTCCGCCTGGTTCGACCCCTACACCCTCGGCGCCATCGGCAACTTCCAAGGCCTCAAGCACCGCGGCCCCCAACACCTCATCCTCGGCCCCTGGACCCACGGCGAACGCAGCCGAACCTTCTCCGGCGACGTCGATTTCGGCCCCAACGCCCCCATCGACTCCTGGGCCGGCGACTGGCGCCAATACCGCCTCCGCCTCTTCAACCACGCCACCCAAAACACCCCCAACCCCGAGCCCCAAGTCCGTCTCTTCGTCATGGGCGGCGGCACCGGCCGTCGAAACCCCCAAGGCCGCCTCGACCACGGCGGCCACTGGATCGCCGCCACCGACTGGCCCCTCCCCAACACAAGCTTCACCCCCTACCACCTGCACAACGACGGCACCCTCCAAACCGCCATCCAACCCGAAAACGCCACCCCCCTCATCTACGACTTCGACCCCTCCAACCCCGTCCCCAGCATCGGCGGCAACCAATCCTCTCTCGACCCCATCGCCCACCCAGGCAGTTGGGACCAGACCGCGTCGGAACAATTCTTCGGCTGCAAGCCCCCATACTTGCCACTCGCCGCCCGCCCCGACATCCTCGTCTTCCAAACCCCCCCGCTAGACCACCCCCTCACCCTCGCCGGCCCCATCGAACTCGACCTCCACGTCACCACCAACGCCCCCGACACCGACTTCACCGCCAAACTCATCGACGTCCACCCAGCCAGCCCGGACTACCCCCACGGCTACGCCATGCTCCTCGCGGACTCCATCGTCCGCCTGCGCTACATCGAAGACCCCGCCACCCCCCGCTTCCGCACCCAAGGCGAACAAATCCGCATCCGCCTCACCATCTTCGCCACCGCGAACCTCTTCCTCCCCGGCCACCGCATCCGCCTGGACATCTCCTCCTCCAACTTCCCCCGCTTCGACGTCAACCCAAACACCGGCGAACCCGAAGGGGCCGCCACCACAAGACGCATCGCCCAGAACACCGTCTTCACCGACGCCGCCCGCCCCAGCCGGGTCATCCTGCCAATCCAACCCTAGAAAGCGTGTTCTTTTTTTTGCAAAAAAGAACCAAAAAACCTTTATTCCTGAGCGAAGCAAAGGATCCACGCTTTTACTTCCTCGCTAAACGAGTAAAGTTTTTTTGCTTCTTTTTGTTCACAAAAAGAAGACTCTAGCTTCCTTGAGGACCCCCAAATGACCCCCACCCAGATCGCCGCCGAACTCTGCGCCCGCGTTGGCCTCAACGACACCGCCCCCCTCACCGTCACCGGCGCCGAGCCCATCCTCCCCAGTTCCTTCCGCGTCGACGCCGCCGCCGCCGCCAGCATCGGCGCCGCCGCCCTGGCTGCCGAAGCCATCTGGCGCCACCGCACGAACACGGGGCAGGGGGTCTCCATCGACCTCCGCCACGCCGCCGCCGAATTCCGCAGCGAGCGCTACCTGCGCATCGCCGACACCCCCCCGAAAGACCCCTGGGACCCCATTGCCGGCGCCTACCCCACCCAAGACGGTTGGGTCCGCCTGCACACCAACTTCCCCCACCACCGCGACGGCATCCTCAAGCTGCTGAACTGCGCAAACACCCGCGAAGACGTCGCCGCAGCCCTCCGCCGATGGAAAGCCGAAGCCTTCGAGACCGCCGCCTTCAAGGCCAACATGTGCGTCTCCGCCTATCGCAGCCTCGCCCAATGGGACGCCCACCCCCATGCCGAGGCCTTGGCCGGCCTGCCGCCCCTGCGCCTCGAACGCATCAACAACGCGCCGCCGCGCCCCTTCACCCCCAACCCCAGCCGCCCGCTGGCCGGCATCCGCGTGCTCGACCTCACTCGCGTCATCGCCGGCCCCGTCGCCACCCGCACCCTGGCCGCCCACGGCGCCGACGTGCTCACCGTCGCCAGCCCGAACGTGCCCAACCTGCCCACCCTCATCGCCGACACCGGCCGCGGCAAACGCGCCTGCGCCATCGACCTCGAAACCGAACAGGGCAGGGCGGCCTTGCGCACCCTGGTCGAACAGACCGACATCTTCGTCCAGTCCTACCGCCCCGGCGCCCTGGCCCGCCACGGCTTCGGCCCCGCCCAGGTCGCCGCCATGAACCCCGGCATCACAGTCGCCACCCTCTCAGCCTACGGCGAGTCCGGCCCCCCCACTTCTGAGTCATGGGCCGGCAAGCGCGGCTTCGACTCCCTGGTCCAGACCAGCACCGGCCTCAACCACGCCGAAGCCGAAGCCGCCAACACCGCCACCCCCAAACCCCTCCCATGCCAGGCGCTGGACCACGCCAGCGGCTACCTCCTCGCCCTGGCCGCCATGGCCGCCCGCCTGCGCCAGTCCAAGGAAGGCGGCTCCTGGAAAGTCAGCGTCTCCCTGGCCACCACCGCCACCTGGCTCCGATCCCTCGGCCGTATCGACGCCATCGCCGCCCCCGACCCGGGCTTCGACACCATCGCCGACCTCCTGGACCCCAGCAGCTTCGGGCAAACCCCAACCCAAGCCATCCGCCACGCCGCCCACCTATCCGAAACCCCGCCCCACTGGTCTCGTGGCGCCTCCGCCCTCGGCGCCGACCAACCCACCTGGTAGCACGGAGCAGGGCGTCCAAACCGAAGCAGGTAAGCCCTTCTTTTTGTGAACAAAAAGAAGCAAAAAAACTTCATTCACTAAGAATCCTCTCTCCCCTCGCGCTTGGGCGGGGGGAGCCGGAGGGGGGCTCTTCGTGGGTCGCCCCTGCGTCAAACAGAGCGAAGCAAAGGTTCCAAGCTCTATCGATCGAGCGGTAAAATTTCCCTTGCTTTGCCGAATATAGTTAGTTAGAATGCGGACGAATGGAAACGCATTCCCCCTTGGCCGACCAGTTCGCTGGCCTGCGCGCCGCTCCCACGGCAGACAACGGCAGCATCATGCTGCCCGCGGCGCTGCACGCCCTGATCGCTGCCATCTTCGCGCGCATCTTCGCCCGCCTCGAAGACCTGCTCCGGCTCTGGCAATCCGGCCAACTCCCGCCGCCCAAGACCCACCCCGTGTCCTCCCGCACCCCGCGCCAAACCCCACGCCGCACACCCACCGCCGCTCGAAAGCGCCACACCCGCCGTCCGCCCCAACGCGCGCCCAGACTCCGTCCGCGCGCACCCACACCATTTCCGCCCCACCGCGCCAAATCCCGCGCCCCCCAGCGATCCGCCACCCGTCCACGCCCCGCCCGCGATCCACCTTCCCGCCACCGTCCCATCTGTCGCACCCCCCCTTCCCTGGGTCGTCTCCGCACGCCCGCTATCTTTCCACTATCAGAACAAAACCTCTCGCCCTCCCGCAACGTCCTGAATTGCAAGACCCGCGCGTGACACGGCCGCCCCCCTGCGCTAGGTGAACCGACCCGGTTCACCCCTGACCACGGCCGCCCCAATGACCTCGTCGAACGACATCCGCGCCACCTTCCTCGACTATTTCGCCCGCCACGGTCACACCGTCGTGGAATCCAGCCCGCTGGTGCCGCGCAACGACCCCACCCTGATGTTCGCCAATTCCGGCATGGTCCAGTTCAAGAACGTCTTCACCGGCCAGGAAAAGCGCCCGTACTCCCGCGCCACCACCTCGCAGAAATGCGTCCGCGCCGGCGGCAAGCACAACGACCTGGACAACGTCGGATACACCGCCCGCCACCACACCTTCTTCGAGATGCTCGGCAACTTCTCCTTCGGCGACTACTTCAAGGACCAGGCGATCCACCACGCCTGGACCCTGCTGACCAAGGATTTCGCCATCCCCGCCGAAAAGCTCCTGGTCACCGTCTATTCCGAGGACGAGGACGCGGCCGTCCTATGGAAGAAGATCGCCGGCCTGCCCGAAAGCCGCATCATCCGCATCCCGACCGACGATAATTTCTGGCGCATGGGCGAAACCGGCCCCTGCGGCCCCTGCTCGGAAATCTTCTACGACCACGGCGACAAGATCCCCGGCGGCCCCCCGGGATCGCCCGACGAAGACGGCGACCGCTTCATCGAGATCTGGAACAACGTCTTCATGCAGTTCGAGGAGGGCCCCCCCGGCACCCGCGTCCCCCTCCCGCGCCCCTCGATCGACACCGGCATGGGCCTGGAACGCTTCGCCGCCATCCTCCAGGGCAAGCACGACAACTACGACACCGACACCATGCGCGCCCTCATCCTGGCCAGCGCCGAAGCAACGTCCCAAGACCCCGACGGCCGCTTCCGCTCAAGCCACCGCGTCGTCGCCGACCACCTCCGCGCCACCAGTTTCCTGATCGCCGAAGGCGTCATGCCAAGCAACGAGGGCCGAGGCTACGTCCTCCGCCGCATCATGCGCCGCGCCATGCGCCACGCCACCATGATGGGCGCCAAAGACCCCATCATGCACCGCCTCGTCCCCGCCCTGGTCCGCCAGATGGGCGGCGCCTACCCCGAACTCGTCCGCGGCGAAACCCTCATCGCCGACACCCTCCGCCTGGAGGAAACCCGCTTCAAAGCCATGCTCGACCGCGGCCTCGGCCTCCTCGCCGAAGAAACCGCCATGCTCTCCCCTGGCGACAAACTCTCCGGCGCCGTCGCCTTCAAGCTCTACGACACCTTCGGCTTCCCCCTCGACCTCACCCAGGACGCCCTGCGCGAACAGGGCCAATCCGTCGACACCGACGGCTTCAACACCGCCATGCAGGAACAGCGCCGCCGCGCCCGAGCCGCCTGGGCCGGCACCGGCGAAGCCGCCACCGAAACCGTCTGGTTCGACCTCAAGGAGAAGCTCGGCGCCTCCGAGTTCCTCGGCTACACCACCGAGACCGCCGAGGGCGAGATTGTCGGCCTCGTCGTCGCCGGCCACCCGGTCGCCAAAGCCGAAGCCGGCCAGGAAGTCGCCGTCATCCTCAACCAGACCCCGTTCTACGCCGAATCCGGCGGCCAGGTCGGCGACACCGGCACCATCACCGGCCCCGGCTTCGCCATCACCATCCACGACACCCAGAAGAAACTTTCCGACGTTTTCGTCCATCTCGGTCGCGTGACCGAGGGCGTCGTCGAATTGGGCAAGCCCGCCGTCGCCCTTGTGGACCACACCCGCCGCTCCGCCATCCGCGCCCACCACTCCGCCACCCACCTCCTCCACGAAGCCCTGCGCCGCCGCCTCGGCGACCACGTCGCCCAGAAAGGCAGCCTCAACGCCCCGGACCGCCTCCGCTTCGACATCAGCCAGCCCACCCCCATCACCCGCGACGACCTCGCCACGGTCGAAGCCGAAGTGAACGCCCGCATCCGCGAAAACGCCGAAGTCACCACCCGCCTCATGACCCCCGACGCCGCGGTGGCCGAAGGCGCCCGCGCCCTGTTCGGCGAGAAATACGGCGAGGAAGTCCGCGTCGTCGCCATGGGCGATGACCGGGGCAGGGCGTACTCGATCGAACTCTGCGGCGGCACCCATGTCCGCCGCACCGGCGACATCGGCCTGCTCCGCATCCTCGCGGAATCCGCCGTCTCCGCCGGTGTCCGCCGTATCGAAGCCGTCGTCGGCGAAGCCGCCCTGGCCGCCATCGCCGAAAACGACCGCCGCCTGTCCGACATCGCCGCCCACCTTCGCGCCAGCCCTGCCGAAGCCGCCGACCGCGTCGCCGCCCTCGTCGAAGACCGCCGCAAGCTCGAACGCCAGGTCCAAGACCTGCAAAAGAAACTCGCCACCGGCGGAACCACCAGCGAAACCGAAACCATCAACGGCATCCCCTTCGCCGCCCGCAACCTCGGCGACGTCCCGCCCCGCGACCTCAAAGGCATCGCCGACGCCATCGGCCAACAGATCGGAGAAGGCGTCGTCGCCCTCGTCTCCACCGCCGAAGGCAAGGCCAGCATCGTGGTCGCCGTCGCCGCCAGCCTCACCACCCGCCTGAGCGCCGTCGACCTCGTCCGCGTCGCCAGCACCGCCGTCGGCGGCAAAGGCGGCGGCGGCCGCCCGGACATGGCCCAAGCCGGCGGCCCCGACGCCTCGAAGGCCGACGAAGCCCTGGCCGCAATCAGGGCGGCTTTGGCGGGGTAGGGCGCCTATCCCTGGGTGACGGAATCCGTCACCCCCCAGGTATCCGCCACCCGATACCCCTGCGGCCAGGGATCGGCGGGATCGACGACATAGCTATGAAACCCCGTGATCCACGCCCGCCCCCGGATCGCCGGCACGATCGCCGCGAACGCCCCAACCCGCGCCTCGCCCACAATCCGCCCCTCAAACCGCGACCCGATGATGCTGGTGTGGTCATACCGATCCCCCACCTTCAACAACCCCCGCGCCGCCAGGGCCGCCAACCGCGCCGACAACCCGGTTCCTGTCGGCGACCGATCCGACCGCCCGGGCGCCACGATACAGGTATTCCGGCTCTCCCCGCCTGGCGCGGTGAACGGCGAATGCAACTGCACGATCGAAACGCCTGAAATCGCGTCATTCTCCGGATGCACCACCGGATGCTGCACCCGCGCCGCCAGCCGAACCCGCTCGCCCAGCACCGCCAGATCCCGTGCCTCATGCGGCGCGATCTCAAAGCCCAGCTTCGTCGCATCCGTCATCGCATAGAACATCCCGCCATAGCCGATATCGATTGCAATCGTCCCATACCCCTCAACCTCCAGCGGCACATCGAGGTGGGTCGCAAAACACGGCACATTGGTCAGCTCAACCGAAACAACCTTGCCGTCCCGGCACTCGGCCAGCACATCCACCGGCCCTGCCGGCATATCCAGCCGCAGCCGGGTCTGCGGCTCCACCATCGGCACCATCCCGGTTTCCAGCAGCACCGTGGTGATGCACATGGTGTTGGAGCCGGACATCGGCGGATACTCGGTTGGCTCCATGATGATGGCGCCGGCCACGCAATCCGCCCGTTTCGGCGGCACGATCAGGTTGACATGCCGCGCCACCGAGCCCCGCGGCTCGCAGATCAGCATCTGCCGGATATGGTCGAAATCGCGCTGCATCGCCTCGCGCTGGGCAAACACCGTCTCGCCCGGCGGCGGCAACACGCCGCCCACGATGACATCGCCGACCTCGCCCTCGGCATGGCACCCGACCACCTGGATCACCCGGCTTGCGCGCATTGCGTCACCCCACGCGCCCGGGGCAGGGACGGTTCAGGCCCCGGCGGCCGGGTTCACCTGGCGCGAGACGGCCTCGAACGCGTCGGATATGAAGGGCGGGCGCTTGTAGAGCCCCTTCATCCAGCTCGCCAGCATGCACAATTCCTCAAGCCGCAACACCTCGTCCAGCGTGCCGGCGGGAAATCGCACCGTGAAACTGGTGGCGATGATCTCCATCGTCTCCTCGACCTGCTCGATCGACAGGCCCAGATCGGTCTCCAAAACCGCATTGCGGGTCAGCCGCGCCTCATCGATGCCATAGTCGTCGCGGATCAGCTTCACGATCCAACGAAACATATGCATCCAGTTGGTCACGCCATCAGTCGGTCGGGCGAGCATCGCGGCAGGATAGACCGTAAGTCGTAACAACCCGTTAAGGCCAGGTCCACCGCGCGATCTTCCGCGCGGTGCGCGAAACCGGGGGCAGGGCGTTGCACAGGGTCAGCGCGGCGAAACGGCGGTGGTGATAGTTCTGGGAGAACATTTCTCGAACACGCCGCTCCTCGCCGAGCGATAGCCGCCGGCCACCGCGTCCGCGCAGCGTGATCGGCAACGGCGTTGCCAGGTTCACCACCAGCAAGCGACGCCGCGCGCGTCCACATGCCGCGCGCAGCCGGCGAAACCCGTCCTTCTGCAGCGGATAGGCCACCACCAGCCGCAGCGGTCGCCGGCAGCGCGCCAGCCGGAGCAGTCCGTCCAGCGCCATGCGCCAGCGCACCGGGTTGGGCAGATCGGCGGGGCCAGCGAGATCGTCGCCATCGACAAACCGCGCCCGGGGCAGGAGAGCTGCCAGGGCGCGGCCGACAGACGTCTTGCCGCTGCCAATCGTGCCGTTGAGCCAGATGACCGTCCCCCCATCTCCGGTGATGAAAGTCGCATAAGGTATATTATGGAAATTCGAGATGCGGGCGATCAGCCCAGGCTGACGTCTCGGTTCACATCCTTGTAGAGCAGATACGCCGCGTCCCCCCAGCCGGTGGGATAGAATTGCTGCGGGCAATACGGGCCCATCCAGATGAAATCGTCCTTCCACACCTCGTGCCAGGTGCGGCCGAGCAGATACATGCCCTGGCCGGCGAGCATCAGCAGCCCGTGCTCCATGATGTGGGTCTCGACCATGGCGAAATGGGTGCCGGGCTTGAAGTGCAGGATGTTGACCGCGAAATCGTAGCGCAGGTCCTCCTCCGGCAGCAGGTGCTGCCAGCTGCGGCCGACGGTGTGGCGCAGCGTGTGCGTCACCTGGTCGGTGTGGCTGACGATCGCCGGTGGCGGCGCCAAGCCGGCGTCGTTGAACTTCTTGCGGATCGAGGCGACGCGCGCGCCGTCGGAGCCAGCCACCAGATGATGCGGCGTGCCCGGCGGGACATAGGCGTAGCTGCCAGCTGTCAGGGTATGATGCTCATTTAAGATAATGATATCACAGGATGATTGCAAGACATAATAAAAGTGACTGATGCCATCGATCGCAGCCGGCGTCCCGGTGCCGCCGGGCGGCATCACCATCAATGCCTGGGCGAATTTTACTCCCATCTGCGGCGAGGTCTGGAAGTACACCGAGGTGCCAGGCCATCCCGGCACCCGGCTTTCCAAAATCTCCTCAGGCGGCATCACCGCGAAGTTCGGATCCACCATGGACCGGTTATGCCCGGCCACACCAGGCGGAATCGTGCCTTGTTGCAATGCTTTACGCTCCAACGACTACGCGCAGCAGGAACCAGCGGCGGCCTTGCCTTCGGTATCCCGCGGCAGGTCCATCGCCGGGTTGGCCGACAGGAAGCCGGTTGGTTTGAGCATGAAGCCGGCGTATTCCACCGGCATGATCGGCATGTCCTCGGGCTTGCAGACATGGGTATGACCGAAATTGTGCCAGACGACGATATCGGCGTTCTCGATGTTCCGGTTGGCCTCGATCCAGGCCGGCAATCCGTCGCCGCCGGGGTGCTGGTTGGGGAACTCGCCGGCCGGAAAACGCTCGGCGGGGTCATAAGCGGTGACCCAGACATGCTTGGTGGCGAAACCCGCCCTGCCCCGGACCGCGCTGCCTTCCTGGGCCAGCAGCAGCGGCGATGCCTGCACCGCCAGCTTGTACGCCGGCGCATTTCCGACCACGTTCTTCTTGTTCGGATTGGAGATTTTCCAGTAACGCCCAGTCCGTCCCTCGGCCTCGCGCGCCGCATCGCGCTCGCGCGACAGGATGCGGCTGGTGGTGTCGAAGACGTTGCCGTGCGGGTTGTCGCGGCCCCAGGGGCGCGGCACGAACTCGTGCTCGCTGACGGTATTGCCCTCGCCATCCACGCTCATGTGCAGCCGGGCGCAGAAGAAATGTTGGTGCGTTGGTCCACCAAGACCTTCACCGATCATGCCACCCCATTGATATGGCTCGCCCGGCATCACCGCCGCGGTCTGGATGATGCCGGTCAGCTTCGCCTCGAGCTGGATGGTGCCGTCCTGGTAGAGATACCAGTAGAAACCGTAATCGTAGTTGCCGACCGTGGCGAAGAAGCTGATCACCAGCCGGCGTGAGCGCCTGACTTCCCGAACTTCATTGCGGAACTCATAGTGCTTCCAGAGTGTTCCGTAATCTTCCTCGTGCATGCAGACAGCATTGGTCATCAGGAATGGCGCGCCGTGGTCATCGGCCGCCGGGATGTCGAAATAATGGATCGTCCCAAGGCAATCGCAGCCCAATTCCAGTGAATTGGCGAGTTTCCTAAACCGTATTCTCCGGAATCAAAGGCGTTCTTCCAGTAGTGGTTGGTGGTGGGGTCGGCATAGGGCACCACCATCTCGGCAATGGAAGCGCGATGGATGATTGGCCGGTCAACGCCTTGATCCCGCAGCGAAAGCCGGTGCAGCACCAACCCCTCGCGCGGCGTGAATCCCACCCGGAAGCGCCAGTTCTGCCAGGTCACGTCCCAGCCATCGACTGTGAAGCTCGGTCCCTCCGGCTGGACGATCGACAGCGGCCGCAAATCCGTGCGCATCGGCGGCAGATGCTCGGGCGCATAGCCGCGCTTGATCCTGGGCACCGGAATGGCGACGGGATCGTCGACCAGGGTCAGGATCACCTCGCCGATCAGGTCGACCACGGCGACCACGCCCTCGATTGGATGGGCATAGGCGTTGTCCCGCGCCTCGCCGCGCCAATAGGCCACCGCGCGGACCAGGCGTTTGCCCTGCTCCTCAGGATAGCCGAAATTGCCGGCGGAGAACGGGTCGACCTGGACCAGCTTCATGTCGGCGTCGGTGATGCCGCGCCGCTTCACCGCCGCCACCCAGCGCGGATCGGACTTCACGATCCGGTCCAGCTTCATGAACTCGTCCAGGATGATCGGCGGCTGACCCAATGTGTCCGACACCTGCCAGACCGCCACCCGCCCGCCGGTCAAATCGATCAGCACCTCGACAATCGCGCCGCTGGCGGTATCCAACAGCACCACCCGGCTGCCGCGTACCACAGCCTGGCCCGGCTCGAACGCCAGGATGGCGGGCTTGGACGGCTCGCGCAGTTCAACCAGGGTGAAGCGCATGCTGGCGACGAAACTGGCATGGCCAGTGACCAGCGCATGGGTCGCGGCGATCTCGGCCTCGGTCAGCGGGTCCAGCGGGTGGCGGACCTGGGTGGCGGTCGCGGCGAGCGTGTCCATTGGGGGGCTCCGGTCAATAACGCGCGCAACATGCTCGCCGGCGATGCCGAATGCCAGCGCCATGCCTCTCAGGCGAACGTCAAAACCATCCCGTCCATCCCTGCCTCCACCCCCGCCGGTAGGTTCTTCGCCATCCACGCCCAGTCCAAATCCACCCCCATATGGGTCAGGATCGTCCGCCTCGGCCGCAATCGCTCGACCCATTTCAACACCTCCGGCAGCGGCGCATGCGTGCGGTGCGGCCCGCGCTGGAAACACCCGACCACCCAGGTATCCACGCCCGCCAGCACCTCGAACGCCCGATCGTCCAGCCGTACGACATCGGTGGAATAGCCGAAATTCCCGATGCGCATCCCCAGCGTGCGGACCATCGCGTGGTCCTGGTCGAACAGCCGGAGCGGAATCCCGGCTGGCGCGATCTCGGCGTCCGAGGCGACGATCACCGGTTCCATCACCGGGCGATAAAAGCCGGGCGGCTTCCACGGCCGGAACGCATAGCCGAACCGCATCGTGATGTCGTCCATCGTCGCCTGGCTGCCGAATGCCTGGATCGGCCGTCCAATGATGCGATTGAGGATGCGCACATCGTCCAGCCCGGTGATGTGGTCGGCATGGGCATGGGTGTAGAGGATCGCATCCACCCGGGCGATGCCAGCCGCCAGCAGTTGGGCGCGCATGTCCGGCCCGGTATCGACCAGCAGGGTGCGCTGTTCGGCCCCCTGCCCCATCTGGATGGCGATGCTGGTCCGGCTGCGTCGGTTGCGCGGTTCGGCCGGGTCGCACGCGCCCCAATCCCCGCGCCCGTCCAGCCCGCCCAGCGTCGGCACGCCGGCAGACCCGCCAGTGCCCAGGAGCGTCACCCGCATCACGCCGCCTTCGGGAACAGCCTGCGGAAATTCGCCGTGGTCAGCTCGGCCATCGCCGCCGCACTCATGCCATGCACCTCGCCCAGCACCCGTGCGGTGTGCGCGACATAGCCGGGCTCGTTGCGCTTGCCGCGGAACGGCACAGGCGCGAGATACGGCGCGTCGGTCTCCACCAGCAGACGGTCCATGGGAACATCGCGCGCGATATCCCTGATTTCCTGCGATTTCGGGAAGGTCAGGATGCCGGAGAAGCTGACATAGCCGCCCAGCACCAGCGCCGCCTCGGCCAGCGCCCGCGTCGAGCTGAAGCAGTGCAGCAGGAACGGGAAAGCCCCGCCGGCCGCCGTCTCCTCGCGCAGGATCGCGGCGATGTCGTCATCGGCATCACGGGCATGGATGCACAGCGGCAGGCCGGACATCTGCGCCGCGCGGATATGCGCCCGGAAACTCGCCTGCTGCAGGTCGCGCGGCGCCTTGTCGTAGAAATAGTCCAGCCCCGACTCGCCGATGCCGATCACCCGGGGATGCCCGGTTTCCGCCACAATCTCGGCCGGCGTCGGCACCGGCAATTCGCCGGCATTGTGCGGATGCACGCCCACGGTGCACCAGACATTCGGGTGCGCATCGGCGATCGCCCGCATCTCGTCCGAGCGCGACAGCCTGGTGCCGATGGTCACCATCTCCCCCACCCCGGCCTCGGCGGCGCGGGCGAGCACGGCCGCGCGGTCGTCGCCCTGGAAGTAATCCAGGTGACAGTGCGAATCGATCAACATCAGCGCGTTACTCGGCCTCTTCGACAAAACGCGGGAATACCCCCGCCGGCGGCGGCAGCACCGTGCCGGCCGGCAATGGCACACTCAGCGTGGCAAAATCGCGCGCATCCGCGGGCACGCCGAGCTGGTCAAGCATCGTGCCGGTCTTCTCCGGCATCACCGGCTGCAACAGCGTCGCCACGGCGCGGATCACATCGGCCAGCACCCGCAGCACATGCGTCATCCGCACCGGATCGGTCTTGCGCAGCGCCCACGGTGCCTGCCGGTCGATATAGGCATTCCCCGCGCGCACCACCCGCCAGATTTCCTCCAGCGCATCGCCAAAAGCCTGGCGGTCCATGTGCCCGCGCACCGCCGGCAGCAGCGAAGCCGCCGTGGCGATGATCTCGGCATCGTCGTCGCTGCGCGGCCCGGCCTCTGGCAGCCGCCCCTCGCAATTGCGCGCAATCAGCGACAGCGAGCGCTGCGCCAGATTGCCAAGGTCGTTGGCCAGCTCGACATTCAGCCGCGAAACCAGCGCCTTGCGCGAGAAGGTTCCGTCATTGCCGAACGGCACCTCGCGCAACAGGAAATAGCGCAGGGAATCCAGCCCGTAGGTATCGGCCAACTCCTGCGGATCCAGCACGTTGCCCAGCGACTTGCTCATCTTCTCGCCGCCCACCGTCCACCAGCCATGGGCAAAGATGCGCTTCGGCGGCGCGATCCCGGCCGCCAGCAGCAGCGCCGGCCAGTAAACCGCATGGAATCGCAGGATATCCTTGCCGACCATGTGCACATCGGCCGGCCAGAACGCCCATTTCGGATCGCTCTCGTCGGGAAATCCGGCGGCAGTGATGTAGTTGGTCAGCGCGTCGACCCACACATACATCACATGCGCGGGGTCGCCCGGCACCGGCACGCCCCATTTGAAGCTGGTCCGGCTGACCGACAGATCGCGCAGCCCGGATTTGACGAAGCTGGTGACCTCGTTGCGGCGCGAAACCGGGGCGATGAAATCGGGATTGGCGTCATAGAACGCCAGCAACCGCTCCTGCCACGACGCCAGCTTGAAGAAATAGCTCGGCTCCACCACCCATTCGACCGGCGCCCCGCTCGGCGCCACGCGGCTCCCGTCCGGCCGCGTCGTCAACTCCTCCTCGTCATAGAACGCCTCGTCGCGCACCGCGTACCAGCCCTCATAGCCGCCGAGATAGATCTCGCCCCGGTCCACCAGCCGCTTCCACAGCTCGGCACAGGCCGCCTTGTGCCGCGCCTCGGTGGTGCGGATGAAGTCATCGTTCGAAATGCCAATGCGCTGCGTCATCGCGCGGAACAGCTCGGATGTCCCATCGGTGAATTCCTGCGCCGACATCCCCGCCGCCGCCGCCGCCTGCTCGACCTTCTGCCCGTGCTCGTCTGTGCCGGTCAGGAAGAACACGTCGAACCCGTCCAGCCGCTTGAACCGCGCCATCACGTCGCAGGCGATCGTCGTATAGGCGTGTCCAATATGCGGCGCGCCATTGACGTAATAGATCGGGGTGGTGATGTAGTATTTTGGTTTCATGACGCTTTCGCAGTACCGGAGGCAAGCATCGAGAGACCGCTGACCACCGCCTGGCGCTTGTCCAGATAGGCCCCCTCGGTCTCGTCCTGCAGGCGCTTCAGCGCGTGCCACACATCCACCCAGGCAGCAAGCGGCCGATCGCCGAGCAGCCTTGCCTGATCCGGGTCCGCCCGCCCGCGCGCGGCATCGCGCACCGCGGCGGCCAGCCCGGCCGACAGCAAGTCCATGAAGGTCGAAAACGCCGCCTCATCCCGCCCCAGCGCGTCGGCCACCGCATGGGCGCGGATCATGTCCAGCTTGTCCAGATTGCCCAGCACCTGGTCCACCAGCCCCGCCTGAGTCGCCCCGCCGCCCTCGGCCAGCGCCAGCGCCCGCCCGATCGAACCCTCGGAAATCCCCGCCAAGCGCGCCGCATCGCCTTCAGCAAGATCGGACGCATATCGCCCCAACAACCCGCGCACCACCGCCTCGTCCAGCGGCCCGAGGGCCAGCCGCCGGCACCGGCTGCGGATCGTCGGCATCAACCGCCCGGCCGCCGAGCACACCAGCAACAGGATCGCCCGCGGTGGCGGCTCCTCCAGCACCTTCAGCAACGCATTGGCGGCATTGCGGTTAAGGTCCTCCGCCCCATCCACCACCACCACCCGCCAGCCGCCCTCGGCCGGGGTCAGGCGCATGAAACCTGCCACCCGGCGGACATCATCGACCACGATCTCCGACCGCAGCTTGCCGCGCTCGTTCAGCGTCCGCTCGACCGTCAGCAGATCGGCATGGCTGGCCGCCGCCACCCGCCGGAACGTCGGATGCCCCTCGGCCAGCGCCAGGTCGTCCCCTGGCCCGCCCCCCGCCAGCAACCGCCGGGCAAACCGGAACGCCAGCGTCGCCTTGCCGATCCCCTGTGGCCCGGTGATCAGCCAGGCATGATGCAGCCGCCCGGCCCGAATCGCCTCCGCCAGCATCGCCTCGGTGGCTTCGTGCCCCAGCAGCTCGGGATTGGCGCGTGGCGCGGGCCCACTCATCCGCCCACTCCCAACCGCGCCTGAACCGCCCCGAGCACCGCCGCCGCCACCGCATCCTGCCCAGGCTCAGCATCCACCACCACACAGCGCGCCGCATCCCCCACCGCCACCGCGCGAAACCCCTCGCGCACCGTGGCAAAGAACCCCGCCCCCAGCCGCTCATAGCGATCCGCCGCCGTCCCGCGCTGTGCCAGCCGCGCCAAGGTCGTCGGCACCGACACATCCAGCACCAGCGTCAGGTCGGGCCGCAGCCCGAGCATCCCCGTCAGCGTCGCGATAGCAGCGCGATCCGCCCCCTGCCCCCACCCCTGGTAGACCATCGTCGAATCGGCGAACCGGTCGCACACCACCCACATCCCCGCCGCCAGCGCCGGGCGGATTGTCCGCTCAACATGCTCGGCCCGGGCGGCGAAATGCAGCAGCACCTCCGCCGGCGCCGACCAGGCGATGCCGCCACCCAGCAACAATTCCCGAAGATGCTCCGCCCCCGGCGCCCCCCCGGGCTCGCGCGTTAACAGCACCGGCAGCCCCAACCCTGACAGCGCCTCGGCCAGAATGCGCGCCTGGGTCGACTTGCCCGCCCCCTCGCCCCCCTCCAGCGTGATGAAACGCCCCATTGCTGTGGAAAACCTGGGCGTCATCCCCTGGTCAGCATCCGCGTCACCACCGCGAGCGCCCGCCCCGGCAGCCCCAGCCGCGCCACATCCGCACCCGCCAGCAATGGCACCTCCAACTCCGGCACGCCGGGCCCGCTGACCGTCAACTGCCCCAGTCGCGTGCCGCGCAGCACCGGCGCCGGCACCGGCGAGTCATAGGCCAGAGTTACCTTCGCCCGGTTGCGCCAGCCGCGCGGCATCGTCACCACCAGGTCGCGCCCGCCCACCAGCGGCACCGTCGGGCTGGCACCCAGATGCACCGGCGCCTGCTCCACCACATCCGCCGCGGTGAACAGCGTCACGTTCTCGAACTCGCGAAAACTCCACTCCAGCAGCCGCTCGCTCTCCTCGCCACGCTCGCGCATGGTGTTCAGCCCGTTGATCATCAGCACCACGCGCCGCCCGCCGCGATCCGCACTGGCCACCAGCCCATAGCCAGCCTCTTCGGTGTGCCCGGTCTTCAGCCCGTCGGCCAGGTTCTTCTGCACCAGCGGGTTGCGATTGGCCTGATCAATGCCGTTGTATTTGAATGATTTCTCGGCGTCATAGTGATAGTACTCAGGAAAATCGCGGATGATCCGCCGCGCCAGATGCGCCATGTCGCGCGCCGTGCTGCGATGCTCCGGATGCGGCCAGCCGGTTGAGTTGCGGAACACCGTCCGTTCCAGCCCGAGGTCGCGCGCCTTCTGCGTCATCAGCTCGGCGAATTGCTCCTCGGACCCCGCAATCCCCTCGGCCAGCACGATGCAGGCGTCGTTGCCCGACTGCACGATCACGCCGCGGATCAGATCCTCCACCTTCACCGAGGTGCCAAGCTGCACGAACATCTTGCTGCCGCCCATCCGCCAGGCGCGCTCGCTGACCGGCAATTCCTGGGTCAACTGCAGCCGGCCGGCACGCAGCATCTCGTAGACGATATAGGCCGTCATCAGCTTGGTCATCGAGGACGGCACCATCGTGACGTCGGCGTCCTTCTCCAGCAGCACAGCCCCGGTGATGTGGTCGATGATGATGGCGAACTTCGCCGCGGTATCCAGCGGCCCCAGCGGCGTGGTCGCCGGGCTGCCAACCGGCAGCGGCGTGCTCGAACGGCCCCGCCCCGGCGGGCGCGCAGCCCCTGCCGGCCGCTGTGGCGGACGCGCGGGCTGCTGGGCCTGTGCCGCCGAGACCAGCGCAGTCCCGGCCAAAAGCCCGTGGGCAAGCATGATACGACGATTCAGCACGGCCCCGACTCCCGAAACGGCCGGGCCAGTCTACCCTGCCCCGCCGCGCTATTCGATGATGATTCGCCCATCCACGCAGCCCGCCGTCAGCACCCGCCGCAACACCCCCTCGGCGGCGGCCAGATTGGCCTGCGGCCCGATGCGCACCACCACCGAGCGATCGCGCGGCGCATCGTAATCCGCCGACATCCGCGCGCCAAACCTCGCCAGCCGCGCGCGCATGATCTCGCCAGCCTGCGGCGTGCCAAAGGCGCCGCATTCGATGGACAAGACGCCCGGCCGGGCCGATCCCTGGCTGACCTGCTCAGGCAGCCGCAGTGGAATCGCCGCCGCGGACGCCGTCACCACCGGCGCAGCCGCCACCGGACTGGCTGCCGCCACGCGCTGCCGCCCCGCTTCGGCCCCACCCGGCGGCGCCAGCGATTCCGCCTGCACCCCCGCGCGCGGCGCCGCAGCCACCTGGATCGGCGCCGGCCCGGACGCCGCCCCGCGCCCACCGGCCGGCGCCGCCGTGCCCTGAAATGCCGCCGCCAATTGCCGGCTCTCGCCCTCCAGCACCTGCACCCGCACCCGGAATGCCGAGGCATTGGCCGCCCCCAACAGCTCCGCCACCCGCCGCGTCACCCCGACCAGGCGCGCGGGATCGGCCGGCCCCCGGTCATTCACCCGCACCACCACCTGGCGCCCGTTCTCCAGATTGGTGATCCGCGCAATCGCCGGCAATTGCAGCGTCCGATGCGCAATCGCCAGGTTGGCGGCATCGAAGCTCTCGCCATTCGCCGTGGCCCCGCCCTTGGAGGTCACCACCGCAATCCCGGTCTCGTTCAGGGTGAAACTCTCCAAGGGATAGCGCCACAGCCCGCCCACCTGGTACGGCGCCCCCACCACATAGCGCCCCTCGCCCCCGCCCAACCCGCACCCGGCCAGCCCCACCAGCGTGCACAGCAGCAACAGCACCCTCATGCCCCCACCACCGCATCCCCGATCAACCCCACCGCCAGGGCATAGAAATCCGACGGATTGTAGCGCCGTATCGCCTGGAAATTCGGCTGGTACACCATAAACGCCGCCCCCCCCGGCCCATCCGGCAGCACCACCGCCGCCGACGCCTCTGCCGCCACCCCCGCCCGCGCCCGCACCCCCAGCCGCGCCCATTCCGCAACCGGCCGCCTGGCATCACGCCCCGCCAGCCCGGCATCGAACCCCGCCGGCAGGCTCAGCGTCTGCCCCCAGCCCAGCGGCGGCACCCAGCCTGACTTCGAAAGATAATTGGCAATCGAGCCCAGGATATCCCCGACCTCGTTCCACAAATCCCTCTTGCCATTGCCGTCCCAATCCACCGCCAGCCGCACGAAACTATCCGGCATGAACTGCGGCTGCCCCATCGCCCCGGCATAACTCCCCAACATCCGCTCAGCCGGAATATCCCCGGCATCGATAATCCGCAGCGCATTCAGCAACTGCCCGCGAAAAAACGCCCCCCGCCGCCCCTCCCACGCCAGCGTCACCAGCGACTCAATGACATTGAACCCGCCGGTAAACTGCCCGTAACCGGACTCCAGCCCCCAAATCCCCATCAACGGCGCCGGCGAAAGCCGATACTTCGCGCAAACCTCGGTAATCAGCGCCCGATGCCGCGCAAAATGCTCCCGCCCCCGCGCAATCCGCGCATCGGAAATCACCTTTGCCCGATACTGCTCCCAGGTCAGCGTGAACTCCGGCTGCTTGCGGTCCAACTCGATCACCCGCGCATTCGGCACCTTGATCCCGCGAAACGCCGCCTCCAGCGTCCCCGCCCGAATCCCCGCCTTCAGCGCCTCGGCCTTCACCCCATCGATGTACGGCAGAAACGTGCTCTCCGCCTTCGCCACCGGCCGCTGCGCCCACGCCTCCGGGGCGAGCGCAACAACAGGGGCGGCCAACAGGAAACGACGATGCAACATGCCCAATCCTAGCCACGCCCCAGGAGTCGCCAGCAATCACACCCCTGGCATCGCCGGCCGCCACGGCAACGCCGCCCCGGACCGCAACAGCCGCAGGTTGTTGCGATACGCCGCCGAGGCCGGGTCCAGCCGTACCGCCTCCTCCAAATCCGCCAGCGCCTGCACTTTGTTGCCCCGCCGCGCCTGCACGATCGCCCGCTGGTTGAACGCCCCTGCATTCCCCGGCGCGGCCGCAATCGCCAAGTCGAGATCGGCCATCGCCAACGCGAGGTTGCCAACCAAGTTGTGCGCCATCCCGCGCAACAATCGCACCCCATTACTGCGCGGCTCCAGCCCCACCGCCACATCAAGGTCGGACAGCGCCGCGACACCATCCCCCCGATCCAGCCGAAGTCGTCCACGCTCCACCCAGCCCGCAAACTCACGCGGCCCTAGGGCAATCGCCGCATCAAAGTCGCGCAGCGCCTCGGCGCCCCGGTTCAGCTTGGCATGGACCATGCCGCGCGCGGTCAGCGCGATTGCCCGTCGTGGGTCCAGGACCACGGCCGCCTCGGCATCCGCCATCGCGCGATCGTACTGACCGATCGCAATCAGCGCAAAGGCCCGCGACGTCAGCAGCCCAACCGAGGCCGGGACGCGAGGGGCGGCGGCGTCATAGTCGGCCACCGCCTGGCTCGGACGCCCCGTGGCGAGATGCAGCGCCGCACGATTTGCGTAGGCAACGCCCAAATCCGTCCCGATCCGGATGGACTCGTTCAAGTCGTTCATCGCTCCCACGAAATTTCCCAACTCCCGGCGAGCCTGGCTCCGCGACACCAGCAAAAGGGCAATTGTGGTATGCTGATAGCCGCCCGAGGCCAGCCGGTCGGTGCAGACCGCCTCCTTGATCGCCGGGGCATTGCCCGGGGCATCCTCCACGCAGGCCCACAGGTCGACCGGTATTCTGCTGGTTTTGTCGATCGGCATCAGGTTCATCGCCAGCCGCTCCGGCCCGATCTGCGCCGATGGCGGCGGCGGCGTGCACCCCGCCAGCACCAAAGCCCCGCACATCAGCCCCACCCAACCGCGCATCCGCCGTCCCCACCCAATCCAAACCAATATCACCTCGAAACGACCCGCCTCGCAACTCCCCCAGTTCCCTCGCCGCCCCCTTTGCGCGAAACTACCCCCAACCGTCCCGGGAGCCCCCACCATGTCCATCACCAAAACCCTCTCCGACTTCTCCGCCAACATCACCCTGTCCGCCCTCCCCCCCGCAGTCACCACCCGCGCCCGCTTCCTCGTCCTCGACCTCGTCGCCAACATGGTCCGCGCCCGTGTCGACGCCGAATCCACCCCGCCCCTCTTCGCCGCCGTCCACGCCCTCGGCCTGGCCCACGGCGAAGCCGCCGTCTTCGGCGAACCCCGCCGCTTCTCCCCCGCCGGCGCCGCCCTCCTGAACGGCACCCTCGCCCACTCCCTCGATTTCGACGACACCCACGCCGCCGGCTCGCTCCACCCCGGCGCCCCCGTCATCCCCGCAGCCCTCGCCGCCGGCGAAATGGCCGGTGCCTCCGGTGCCGACGTCCTCGCCGCCATCATCGCCGGCTACGAAGTCACCTGCCGCACCGCCCTAGCCCTGCCCGCCGGCGCCCACTACCAGCGCGGCTTCCACCCCACCGCCACCTGCGGCGTCTTCGGAGCCGCCGCCGCCGCCGGCCGCATCTTCGGCCTCTCCGGCGACGAAATCGCCTCCGCCATGGGCATCGCCCTCTCCCAATCCGCTGGCTCCCTGCAATTCCTGTCCAACGGAGCCTGGACCAAGCGCTTCCAGGTCGGCTGGGCCGCCATGGCCGGCCTCACCGCCGCCACCCTCGCCCGCGAAGGCTTCAAAGGCGCGGCCCAAGCCCTCGAAGGCAAAGCAGGCTTCCTCGCCGCCTACGCCCCATCCCCCATCCCCGAACGCGCCACCCAAGACCTCGGCACCGTCTTCGAACTGATGAAAACCGCCGTCAAACCCTACCCCTCCTGCCGCTACGGCCACGCCGGCATCGACGCCATGCTGTCCCTCCGTGCCCAGCACAACCTCAAGCCCGAAGAAATCGAATCCATCACCTACGGCACCTCCCGCTCCGGCATGATCCTGGTCGGTGAACCCCGCGAAAAACGCATCAACCCGCAAAACATCGTCGACGGCCAGTTCAGCGGCGCCTTCGTCCTCTCCACCGCCCTGGCCACCGGCGCCATGGGCTGGGACAGCTACGCCGAGCTGCAAAACCCTACCATCCGCGCCCTCCTCCCCAAGGTCACCTGCGAAGACGACCCGGACATCGAAGCCGAATTCCCCGCCAACATGTCCGGCCGCGTCACCGTGAAAGCCCGCGGCCAAACCTTCACCCAAACCGTCATCATCCCGAAAGGCGAACCCGACAATTTCCTCACCGAAGCCGAACTCCGCGCCAAATTCGCCGGCCTCGTCGACAGCGTCCTCGGCCCGGAGCGCAGCGCCGCCCTCGCCAACGCGGCCCTGGCCATCGACACCAGCGACGACGTCGGCACTCTCGCCCGCATGAGCGCGCCATAGTGGAAGCAAGCAAGTCTTCTTTTTGTGAACAAAAAGAAGCAAAAAAAACTTCATCCATCAAGCACTAGACTTCTCTCCTCCCGCGATCGGGGGAGCCGGACGAGGCTCTTGCCACACCCATCACCAGCGTTCCCTAAGCCCACTCTTATCGGACAAAGTTTTTTTGCTTCTTTTTGTTCACAAAAAGAAGACGCTTCCTCTCCACTACCTTCGCCACCCAGGACATCCAAACCCCAAATGCCCACCGACCGCTACGGCCTCCCCCTCACCACCACCCCCGCCGCGCGCGACCATTATGTTCGCGCCTGCGACCTCATGTTCTGCATCCAGCCCGGCGCCCGCGCAGCCTTCGCCGCCGCCCTCGCCGAAGACCCCGGCTTCGCACTGGCCCATATCGGCGCCGCCCAGCTCGCCGCCACCGCCGGCGACATCCCCGCCCTGCGGGCCGCCATCGCCGCCGCCCAGGCCGCCCCCCGCACCGACGCCCGCGAAGCCAGCCACGTCGCCTTCTTCGCCCTCCTGCTCTCCGGCCAGCTCGCCGCCGCCGAGGCCGCCGCCTGCACCCACATGGCAGAATGGCCGCGCGACGCCGTGGTGATGAACCATTACGCCACCAATTCCGGCGTCATGAACAATTCCGGCCGACCAAGCGCCAAACGCGAACGCGCCGCCGTGATGGAGGCCCACGCCCCGCATTTCGGCGATGATTGGTGGTATCTCTGCCACCTCGCCATGGCCATCTCGGAAACCGACCGCCCAGACGAGGCCCGCGCCGTCGCTGAACGCGCCCTCGTCCTCAACCCGCTGAACTGCCAGGCCGCCCACGGCCGCGCCCACATCGCCTACGAATCCAACGAGCCCGATGGCTGGCGCGCCGGCCTGCGCGCCTGGCTCGCCACCTGCCCGCGCGAAGCCGGCCTGCACGGCCACCTCTCCTGGCACGCAGCCGTCTCCGAGCTCCACGCCGGCAACCCCGATGCCGCCGAACAGCTCTTCGCCGACGCCGTCGCCCCAGAACAGCACCAGGGCCCCAACCGCATCCGCCTGGTCGACTCCGTGCAATACCTCTGGCGCCGCGAACTCGCCGGCAACCCGCGCGACCCCGCCCGCTGGCAAAGCCTCGACACCCTGGCCAACCACCTCGTCCCGCGCCCCGCCGGCCCCTTCGTCGACATCCACATCCTCCTGGCCGACGCCGTCGCCGGCAACGCCGCCGCCCTGGACACCCGCCTCGCCGCGATCCAGGCCATGGTTGAAGAAGACCGCTACATCGGCGGCAGCTTCGGCCCCGAAGCCGCCCGCGGCCTCGCCGCCTTCGTCCGCGGCGACCACCCGGCTGCCATCGCCCACCTCGCGCCGCTGCTCGGCCAGACCGACCGCATGGGCGGCGGCAGCCGCGCCCAGCACGACATCATCGAGTTCACCCTGCTGCGCGCCTGCATCGAAACCGGCCGCCACGACGAACTCCACCGCGCCCTCACCGCCCACCGGGCCGGCCCCGGCCCGATCCCGGTCGCCAGCCTGCATTGAGCCGCCCTCGCGTCAGGGCATAGGCCGATGGCCACCACCCTCGCCAACCCCACCCCCCTCATCCGCGCCCTCCCCGCAACTGCGATCGCCCTGCGCGGCGCCTTCCACCCCACCGAAGCCGACCAGGTCCCTCGCTTCCCCGACGGCACCCCCACCGCCACCCTCCTCCTCCTGGGCTGGACCGGCGGCGCCCAATTTCCCGCCTTCGCCGCCTCCCCCGAATACGCCGACGGCGCCCCCGACCCGCTCGACCGCTACACGCGCCGCCTCCTCGCGAAAGCCGCCCGCGACCTCAACGCCCACCCCCTCCACCCCGGCGAAGGCCCGCCCTACCTCCCCTTCCAGCGCTGGGCCATCCGCGCCGAAGCCCTCACCCAATCCCCCCTCGGCCTGTTGATCCACCCGCAATGGGGCCTCTTCCACGCGTACCGCGGCGCCCTCGCCCTGCGCGAACGCCTGCCCCTGACCCACCTGCCGCCCCAGCCATCCCCCTGCGACGGCTGCGCCAAACCCTGCCTCACCGCCTGCCCCGTCGGCGCCTTCACCATCGGCGCGTACGACACCGCCACCTGCGCCCAGCATCTGGACACCACCCCCCACCACCCCCCCTGCCGCACCCAGGGCTGCGCCGCCCGCCTGGCCTGCCCCATACAGCCCGCCATCCCCTACGACCCCACCCAGCATGCCTTCCACATGGCAGCCCTTCGGCTCGGATTACGCCGACACATGGCGTAGTATCCCGCCCCATGCCCTCCTCCCCCATGCCCCACATCGAAACCGCTCGCCTGATCCTCCGCGCCCCGGACATCACCGACTTCCCCGCTTACGCCGCCCTCATGGCCTCCCCGCGCGCCATCGGCATGGGCGGCCCCCATGACGCCCGCGCCGCCTGGGGCATGTTCTGCCACGACGTCGCCTGCTGGGCCCTGTTCGGCCACGGCGCCCTGATGATCGACCTGCGCGCCACCGCCCACTGCGTCGGCTCGGTCGGCATTAATCACGGCCCGCTCTTTCCCGAAAAGGAACTCGGCTGGTTCGTCTATGACGGCCACGAGGGCCAGGGCTACGCCACCGAAGCCGCCATCGCCCTGCGCGACTGGGCCGCCCGCGCCCTGCCCCTCACTCGCCTGGTCAGCTACATCGACCCCGACAACGCCCCCTCGATCGCCGTCGCCCGCCGCCTCGGCGCCATCCCAGACCCAACCGCCCCCCGCATGGACCCCGCCGGCCTCGTCTTCCGCCACCACCCCCCTAACGGATGAAAAGTTTTTGCTTCTTTTTTCAAAAAGAAGCGCTTCCTAAAGCCTGTTCTTTTTTGAAAAAAAGAACCAAAAAACTTTCATCCGTTTGCGTCCGGTTCCCTGCGCGGCCGCCGGGCCTGCTCAAGCCGCCTGCTCGACGCAGATCATCTCCGCATCCACCGCGCTGAGCGGCTCATCCAGCAACGAGCAGTGATATGCCCCCGGCGCATCCGGTATCGTCCCGAAGTGCCGACAGGTCCGGCAAGCCCCAAACGCGCGCTGTCCCCGCGCGGCAAGTGCCGCCAACAGTGCCGCCGCCAACTGCGACGCCAGCGTCGCCGCCGCGCCGACCGCGGCAATGTCGCGCGCCAATGCCGCCAGCCCCTGCTCCGCCAAGGCCCACCCACTGGCGGTCAGATCAAGTGCCGTCGAACGCCCGTCGCGCGTGCTCACGCTGCGAGTCACATGCCCCGCCCGCTCCAGCGCAATCACCGTTTGCGAAACCGTCCCCCGGGTCGTCCCCAGGAAATCCGCCAGCGCCGCCGGCGTGCGGGAAAACCGGTTGGCGCGGGCGAGATAGCGCAGCGCCTCGCCCTGGGCCGGATGAAGCCCCTCCTGCCGCAGATCGCCATGCACCAGCCGGCCGATCCGCTCGATCAGTTCGGCAGCCCGCCGCGCATCGTCATTTTGAAGCGACTCGCTACCACTCTTGACCATCCGCCGACCTCCTGATATCGACTCGATACTATCTTCCGATATGGATTCCCACCATCCCCGGCAAGGAGCCAGCCATGCCCGCCATTCCCGGCTATCGCCTGGGCGATCCCGCGCTGCCGCTGACCAGCCTCTCCCTATCGGACCTCGATGAACTCCGCGCCTCGCTGCTGCTGGGCCCGGACGACATCGCCGCGTTGCGCCGGGCCGGTGCCGTGCTAGGGCCGCAGGTGGAAGCCATCCTGGACGTCTGGTACGGCTTCGTCGGCGCCACCACCCATCCGCTCGCCGCGTTCTGCGACCCAGCCCCAGGCGCCCCCGACATGTCCTACCTGACCGCGGTCCGGCACCGCTTCGGCCAGTGGATCCGCGACACCTGCGCCGCCGAATTCGACACCGCATGGCACAAGGCGGTCCTGCTCCAGGCCATCCTCTGGTCTCGCCCCTGCACCAACGCCGGCGACTTCTGATGGCCGCCGCGCCGGAGTGGCAGGTCGCCGGCTGGCTCAACGGCCCCGGCCCCGCGAGCCTGGCGGCGCTGCGCGGCCGGGTGGTGTTGGCACTCGCCTTCCAGATGCTGTGCCCCGGCTGTGCCGCCCACGCCGTGCCACAGGCCCTGCGGGTGCGCGCGGCTTTCCCGGAAGAAGACGTCGTGGTCCTCGGGCTGCACACCGTGTTCGAACACCATGCCGGCCAGGGCAGCGAGGCATCGTTGGCGGCCTTCCTGCATGAGTATCGCGTCGACTTCCCGGTGGCCCGCGACCTGCCGGACGCCGCCGGAATGCCATGCACGATGGGCGCTTACGCGATGCGCGGCACGCCGACACTGCTGGCATACGACCGGGCCGGTCAGTTGCGCCTGCACCAGTTCGGCCATGTCGACGACATCGCCCTCGGTGCCCTGCTGGGGCGGCTGGCTGCTGCCCCGGCGTAGTGGTTCAGCGCCGGCGCGGCTGAGACTATCACCGCAAGAAAATCAGAAAATAATCAGCATCGCCTCTTGCAGCATCGGTGTCAGTGAATTATATTCACTGACATGAATGACATCGCAACCCAATTCGCCGCCATTCTCGGCCGGCTCTGCGGTGCCGTGGGCGCCTTCCTGGCCGCCCAGGCCCGCGGACCCCACCGGGCCTGGATCGGCACCCAACTCTATGTCGCCATAGCTGCGCCCACCGCCCTGCCCGTCATTCCGCTGGAAACCTGGACCCAGCTCACCCACCGCCTCAACCGCCTGGCCCGGAGCTTCCGGGCGCTTTTCGCCCACTACCTGGCTGGCACCCTGATCACCACCTCGCGCCCCTCGCGCGCCGGCACCCCGGACCCGCGCGCCCCCGCCCCGCGCCTGCCCGCCACCAACGGCTGGATCGGCGCCCATATTGCCGCCGCCGCCCCCTGCGCCGGCGGCATCGAACAACTGCTGCACAACGAGCCGGAAATGCGCCAGTTCCTCAGCCAGGCCCCCCAGGCCGGCCGCCTCCTCCGCCCGCTCTGCCGCATGCTCGGCGTGACCCTCCCGCCCTACCTGCGCCTGCCCCCGCGCCCCAAGCCTTGCTTCTCTCCCCTCGCGCTCGGGCGGCGGGAGCCGGAGGGGGGCTCTTGCGTCGCGGAGCCGAACAGCGAGCCGCCGCCCGGCACCCCGTTCCGCCCGATCCCGCGCAACATCCTCGCCGCCGCCCGCGCCTGGCGCCGAAAAAACCAATGACCGCGCCTCTTTCGAGGCGCGGCCATTTCATTACGATATAGAATTATTCCGTCAGGCGTTTAGTGCCGGCTGGGAATCACCACCGGCAGTTCCTCGATCCCGTGCACGAAATTGCTGAACACCCGCTTCTCCGGCCCAACCACCCTGACCTCCGGGAACCGCGCCATCATCTCTTCCCACAGGATCTTCAACTGCATCTCCGCCAGCCGGTTGCCCACGCAGCGATGGATGCCGAACCCGAAGGAAAGATGCTGCCGCGGCCGCGCCCGGTCGATGATGAAATCGTCCGCCCGCTCGATCATCTCCTCGTCGCGATTGCCGGAGATGTACCACATCACCACCTTGTCGCCCTTCTTGATCTGCTGGCCGCCGACCTCGATATCCTCCAGCGCCGTCCGCCGCATATGCGACAGCGGCGTCTGCCAGCGCACGATCTCCGGCACCATGCTGTCCATAAGCGCCGGGTTACTGCGCAACTTGTCATACTCGGACTGATACTTGTTCAGCGCCAGCAACCCGCCCGAAATCGAATTGCGCGTCGTGTCGTTGCCGCCCACGATCAACAGGATGCAGTTGCCCAGGAACATCGCGTCGTCCATGTCCCGCGTCGACGGATCGCGCGCCATCATCGACAACAGATCGGACCGCGGCGGCCCGTTCGCCCGCTGCTTGGACAGCGTGCGCATGTACTTCACGCATTGCTGCAGGATCTCGTTGCGCTCTTCCTCGCTCGAAATCTTGCCGCTCAACAGGTCGGCGGTGGCAATGTCGGACCAATAGGTCAACAGATGCCGGTCCTCGAACGGAAAGTCGAACAGCGTGGCCAGCATCTGGGTCGTCAGCTCAATCGAGACCTTCTCGACCCAGTTGAACTCCTCCCCGATCGGCAGCGTATCGAGGATCTTCGCCGACCGCTCGCGGATCAGCTTCTCCAAATGCACCAGATTGGTCGGCGCCACGATCGGCGAGACCGCCCGGCGCTGATCGTCATGCAGCGGCGGGTCCATGGAAATGAACGACGGCCGCCGAAAGCTCATCGGCGCATCGCGGATGGTAATCCCGCCCAGCTGGCTGTCCGACGAGAACACCTTGTGGTTGCTGTCAACCGCCATGATGTCCTTGTACTTCGTCACCGACCAGAACGCGCCAAACCGGCTCTCCGGGCAGTAATGGATCGGCGCCTCGGCCCGCAGCCGGGCAAACCACGGCCGCCAAGTATCGTCCTGGAAGATCGACGCCTGGCTGACATCGATCCGCTCAAGCGGCGTAGTGGAAGCCAACTCATCGGCCTGGGCCATCAGATCAACCGGCATGTCGTTCATCGCGTGTCTCCTGGAGTTTCTCGAAATTCCCTGGAAGGCAAAAAGACTAATGCTGTCCCGCCGGCATCCGTACCACGAGCCCGTCGAGCGCCGCGGTCACCGGGATCTGGCACGCCAGCCGGGAATTGGGCTCAACCCCGTTGGCAAAGCTGATCATCGCCGCCTCGGACTCGTTCTTCACGCCGGTCAGAGCCTCCCACGCCGCATCGACATAGACATGGCAGGTGGCACAGGCACAGGACCCGCCGCAATCGGCATCGATCCCAGGCACGTTGTTGTTCACGGCCCCTTCCATCACGGAAAGCCCCTCGGCCACCTCCACCGTGTGGGCCGTGCCGTCATGTTCGATATAGGTGATCTTTGGCATGTCGTATCCGTTTCCCTCTCGGCCGTCGGCGCTCAGGCCGCAAGGTCCTTCATGTTGGAAGATAAGTCGCGCAAGGCCGCCGCGTCCACAACCTTACGCTTCATGATCATCTGCCGCCCGCCCATGAACGCGTCCGGCGTATTCACCGATTCCACGCACTGCACGCAACCGTTCGCATCCAGATGGAACACCGCAAACGCCCCAGACGCCGGATCGCCCCTCACCACAAGCTGCGCCACATCAAACGGCATACCAGCGATCTGCAACTTGATATCGTACTGGTCCGACCAAAACCACGGCACCTCCGCCGCCGCCGCCGCACGGCCGGTAATCGCCGAAGCCGCCTGCCGCGCTTGCTCCAGCGCATTCGGCACGCTCTCCAACCGCCCCCGCCGTCCATACAGCGCCAGCGGCCGATTGGTCAGATCGCCGACGGCAAACACATCGCCGTCCGACGTCCGCGCCTGCCCATCCACCACCACGCCATTGGAACACTCCAACCCCGTCGCCGCCGCGATCTCCTCGTTCGGCACCGCCCCCACGCCAATCAACGCGACATCGCACGCCAGCACCGAACCATCCGCCAACTGGACTCCGCTGACATGCGATTGCCCTGCCAGCCCCACCACCTGCGCACCGGTGAAAATCTCCACCCCATGTGCCCGATGCGCCCGCCCAAAGAAATCCGACAACGGCGGCGAAGCCACCCGCGCCAGCAACCGCGCCTCGCGCTCCATCACAAACGCCTCAGCCCCCAGCGCCCGCGCCGAAGCCGCCGCCTCCAGCCCGATGTACCCGCCGCCAACAATAGCAATTCGCCGACCAGGCCCGATCGCCGCCTTCAACCGGTCCGCATCCGCCGCCGTCCGCAATTCCAACACGCCGCCGAGATCAAACCCAGGCAACCCCAACCGCCGCGCCCGCGCCCCCAGCGCCAGGATCAGTTTTTCGTACCGCACCTGCGTGCCATCGGCCAGATGCACCGCATGACCCGCCCGATCGATCGACACCACCGTGCTGGACAGCCGCACATCTATGGTCTGCTGCGTGTAGAATCGCTCCGGCCGCAGCGCCAGGCTCTCCGCCGTCGCCTCGCCCTTCAGCCACGCCTTGGACAAGGGCGGCCGCTGATACGGCAGCAGCGGCTCGTCACCGATCAGCGTGATCGCGCCCTTCCAACCGAACTGCCGCAGCGCTGCCGCCGCAGCGCCACCGGCATGGCCCGCACCTGCGATGACAATGCCCGCGCTCATCAGCCGCGCAGCAACACGATCGCCTCGATTTCCACCGAGATATCGCCGGGCAAGCTGCCCATCCCCACCGCCGATCGCGCCGGCCTTCCGTTGTCGCCGAACACCTCGACGAACAGGTCGGTGCAGCCATTGATGACCTTCGGGTGGTCGCTGAAATCCGGCGCCGCATTGACCATGCCGAGCACCTTCAAAATCGTGTCCACCCGGTCCAGCGAGCCCAGCGCCACTTCCATGTTGCGCAGCAATTGCAGCCCGCAATCCCGCGCCGCCTCATAGCCTTTCTCGATCGACACGCCGCCGCCGACCTTGCCAGTAATCATTGCGCCATCGACCTTGCGCGGCCCGACACCGGACAAATACAAAATATTCCCGCCGATGCGGAACGGCACGTAATTGCCGATCGGCTTGTTCGGCGGCGGCAGGATCAGGCCGAGTTCGACGATCCGCGCTTGTGCGCCCATGGACAGCTCCTCCCTAGAAACGAACCGAAAGCGCCAGCGCGCCCATCTGGTGCATCCCGCCGCGCTGGCCGCGGAATTCCTGGGTGCTCAGCCGGTGCGTGTAGCTCAGCCTGATGCCATAGGCCAGAACCGCCAGCCCGCCCTGGACCTCGCCGACGAACGGTACCTTCTTCACGCTGCGGCTGGACTCCCAGGTATTGCCGTCCAGCGTCAGGTCGCGGCCCACGGCGCGCCCATCGACGCCAGCGAAGACATACCAGGCGAAGGGCTGCACCGTGCGGAAATAGTCGCCACCGGTGACCCCGGGCCGCGGCCGCGCCGGGCCGAAATCGGATTGCAACCCCTGCCCCAGCCGCACCGTGACGCCGGTTTGCAGATACGCGCGCAGATTGCCGACCGAGGCGGTCAGGCTCGGCAGCGCGTCGGTTTCAAAGCCACCGGCGGCGTACAGCGGCACCCGCCACGTGCGCTCGCTGGTGATCTGCACCACCGGCTCGTTCTTCAACTGGGTGCCCCAGCCATTGACCGGCTTCTGGCCGATCAGGTCATGAAAGCCGTTCTGCACCGACTGGCCACCGGCCACCGGCCCGACCATGCCGAGGCCAAGCACCATCGTGCTGCGCGTACTGGCGGTATCCTGCACCAGGCCGAAATGCCCCATCAGCACGCCAGCATGGGGTCGGTCACGCAGCGGTGGAATGCGCGAGACGGTGTCGGCAGGGTTATAGAGCTGATGGGTAAGGTCGATCGACAGGCGGGCCTCACCCGCGCCCCAAAGCGTGTTGCCCAGGTTGCGCAGCGTCTCGGGCACCAAGTCAGGCCCCGAGGTCCAGCCGAGGCGCAGGCCGTTGGTGTAGAACTTGTCCTTCAGCTTCGCCGTGCTGACCGAGGCGTTCTCCCATTGCAGGGTCCAGGTGGAGGCATTGTCGACGGCCGGTGCGCGGGCCGCGACCGCGGGCGCCTGCGCCAAGGCCGGTGCCGCACCCGCAAGCAGGGTGGCGCCGAAAACCAGCAAGCCACGTGCGTTCATTCCGCCCTCACGAGGTGATCCCTGCCATCTCTTTAGAGGCTTGTCGCAATTGGCGAAACCCCCGTGTGAGGTCAGCAGCCAACAAGCCTTCCGGCCGCCTGCCAGCCGACTTGGCGGGCCAACGGCATCGGCCGGCGGGCGGCGACGCGCTCGGTCACCAGCCGGACCACATCCTGTCGGCCGGCACTGTTCGCGGCGTTGAGGAAGAGCTGTTCCAGCACATCCTGCTGCGTGTAGCTGCCGCCGATCATCGGCAGCATCCGGTCGACCGCTGTGTTGTAGCGGCCCTCGCCATGCAAGCGGACGGCGTCGCTGACCGGCAGGGCGTAGGTGGCCACGATGCCGGCCGTGGTGCCGCTGCGATTTGACGTCGCGCGCATGCCGTCAAGCATCTTCTGCGCCGCCTCCGTGCGGCCGGTGGCGGGCGGGCGGCGGGCAGTGGCCGCGGCGGCGCGGGCGGCAGGGAGCAGCGTGGCCTTGTAGCCGAGCATCATCATGTAGCCCTGGAAGCCATGGGCGAGGCCGAGTTCAAGGGCCGTGGCCAGCAGCGCGGCGAGGCGCTGCGGCAGGTCCGCCCGGTAGCGCTGGAAGCCGTCGATCAGGTGATCGCAGGCGGCGACGGCCGCGGCCGAGTCCGTCGACAGTTCCAAGCCGTGCGCGTCTTTCATCCATGTCCCGCCTCCCCTGGCCGGACCGGATCCGTCGGGGATATCGGCCGGGTTGCCAAGGCCGCGCGGCTGGGCTCCCCTGCGCGGCCAATCAGCGGAGGGCGGGATGCAATTCACCACATTGGGCCGCACCGGATTGCGCGTCGGCATCGCCGGCCTGGGCTGCGGCGGGTTCAGCCGGCTCGGGCTGGGGCGCGGCAAGACCGAGGCCGAGGCGATTGCGGTAGTGCATGCGGCACTCGATCACGGCGTCAACCTGCTCGACACCGCCGCGGCCTACGGCACCGAGGAGGTGGTGGGCCGCGCGCTGGCGGGCCGGCGCGACGGCGTGGTGCTGGCCACCAAGGCGATGGTGCGCGAGGGCACGCGGGCGCTGAGCGGGGCGGAGGTGGTCGCCAGCCTGGAGGCCTCGCTGACGCGGCTAGGCACCGATCGGGTGGAGGTGTTCCAACTCCATGCCGTGCTGCCGCGCGAGTACGACCATGTGATGGCCGAAATCGTGCCGGCGCTGTTGCGCGCCAGGGACGCGGGCAAGATCCGCCATGTCGGCATCACCGAAACCGCGCCCAACGACCATGCGCATGCGACGCTGATCCGGGCGTTGGACGATGGTGTCTGGGCGACAATGATGGTGGCGTTCAACATGATGCACACCAATGCGCGCGACACGCTGTTCCCGCGCACGCGATCGCAGGGCGTGGGTACGCTGATGATGTTCGCGGTACGCAACGTGTTCAGCCAGCCCGAGCGCCTCGCCGAGGAGATGCGCGGCCTGGCCGCCGACGGCAAGCTGGACGCCGGGATCGCGGCCGACCCGTTCGGCTTCCTGCTGCATGCAACCGGCGCCAGCAGCCTGACCGATGCCGCATATCGCTTCGTGCGCCACGAGCCCGGCGCCGACGTGGTGCTGTTCGGCACCAGCGATATCGACCATCTGCGCGACAACATCGCCTCGATCCTCAAGCCGCCCTTGCCGGCAGCGGACCAGGCGATGCTGCGCGCGCGGTTCGGGCATTTGGTTGGCGTGGGGCTGGACGGGCCGAAGGTGGCCGGCTGAGGCTTTCGCCATGGCGGCGCGCGGGCTAGGCTGGCTGCGACGGATGGGTGGCCGAGCGGTTTAAGGCAGCGGTCTTGAAAACCGCCGTACGTTTACGCGTACCGTGGGTTCGAATCCCACCCCATCCGCCAACCTCTCCAGACAACCTGTTGTTTTGTTTATGAAATCTAGAAATGGCATTTTCCCTACCCCCAATCCTACCCCCAAGGCTGCGTTGGATGGCCCTAGCTTTGGGTAGACGGGCGTAGCGTTGCGACTGCCCCTAACCGACGC
>CAMBRC010000045.1 GCA_945869965.1 Asaia bogorensis | reverse complement strand
CGCAAGGCGAACCTTCCGATACAGTTCCACGGTGAAAATGCTCCCGCCCTCCCTAAAAACAGAAAGGGCAAAACTGGCCGACTTTTACGCCGCCCGCAGCGAGGCTATCCCGCCGCTACCGTGGCAAACTTTTCCACCGCCGTTCTCACTACAACCGGGTCACGCCGGAAAACGCCGAATACCTACGCCAGAAAGGCGAGGACCGCCGGCGCAAGATGGCAGCAAAGGCGCCGGTCAAGGAGTAAGCGCGTTCTTTTTGTGAACAAAAAGAACTAAAAAAACTTTGTCCATTTGCCTGGGGAAGCACCGTGCTTCCCCAGGCAAACGGATGAATTTTTTTGCTACTTTTTGTTCACAAAAAGTAGACTCACTCAAAGCTTCAACTTCCCCGCCACCCCATACCCCTGCGCCAGCTCCACCAGCTTGCCCCAGGTGGCATCCTCCACCTCGATCCCCTGGGCCGCGCGCTCGGTCTGCTTCAAGTGCTCGATCTCCCCGGGATAGAACACGCCGGGGCTGCCCGCCGCCGGCTTGGTCTCTTTCAGGTACTGCGCAAAATCCGCCACCTCGCGCTTGAACGTCGCCAGCGGCCGAAACGCCGAAACGTTGAACACCGCCATGAAGCAGCCGTCATTGTGACGCCCGGTCGGGTCGATCCCGAACCCCAAACCGGTCAGCAGCCCGCACAACACCTCCACCATCGCCGCCAGCCCGGTGCCCTTGAACCCCTCGCTCCCACCCAGCGGCAACAGCGCCCCGCCCTGACGAAAGCTCTTCGGATCGGTCGTCGCCGACCCGTCCTTGGTCACCACCCAGCCCTCCGGGATCGCCTGCCCCCGCGCCGCCGCCAGCGAGATCTTCCCCGCCGCCACTGCCGAAGTCGCCATATCCAGGAAGAACGGCCCGTCCAGATCGCTCGGCACCGCAATCGAAATCGGATTGGTCCCCAGCCGCGCCTCGGCCCCGCCATACGGCGCCACATGCTTGGGCGACCGTCCGGAATCCGCCGTGCACAACCCGATCATCCCCGCCTCGGCCGCCATCAGCGAATACCCGGCCAGCCGCCCGATATGCCCCTGCCGGCTCACCGTCGCGGCGGCCACATTCGCCGTCCGCGCCTTCTCGATCGTCAGCTTCATCGCCCGCTCATTGGCGACGTAACCAAACCCCCAATTGCCATCCACCACGGTGGTCGTCGGGCTCTCCTGCAGGATGTCCCACTTCGCCCCCGGCACGATATGCCCCGCCTTGATCCGGTCGATGTACCCCGGAATCTGGATAATCCCGTGACTGTCATGCCCCGCCAGATTGGCCTCGATGCAATGCCGCATGACCGTCGCAGCCTCCTCAGGCGGCGCCCCCGCGCCGATGAGCAACGCCGTGCCGATGTCGCGCAGCCGGTCCGCCGTATGAAGTGCCATCGATTTTAACCCCCAAGGTCACAAGCAAGAGTCTTCTTTTTCTGAAGAAAAAGAAGCAAAAAGACTTCATCCATTTGGGCCGGGCCTGCGTCGCGCACCCAGCCCCAATGGATAGAAAGTTTTTTGGTTCTTTTTTTTCAAAAAAGAACCCTTACGCATTCTTCCTTCGCCAAGCACTCATCTGCACAGCGGAGCTATGCACATGCAAAACCACCGGCCGATCCCGAACCGCAAACGCCTCGGCCACCTTCGCCCCCACCTCGGCCTCCGAAGAAATCGTGATCCCCTCGGCCCCAAAGCTGCGCGCCCACGCCCCGAAATCCGGATTCCGCAGATCGGTCGCCGCATTGTACGGCCGGCCGGGATAGCGCACGATGTGATGCATGGAGATCGTGCCATAGCTCTTGTTGTCGGACACCACGATGATCGGGTTCACCCCATACATCCGGGCCGTGGCCAGCTCATTGCCGGTCATCAGCGCCCCGCCATCGCCACAGAAACCCACCACCTGCCTGTTCCGGTCGCGCAGACACGCCGCCACCGCCATCGGCACTCCGGCCCCCATCGCCCCAACCACCGACGACAGAAAGCTCTGCCCAGGCTTGAAGCCGATATAACGATGCAGGAACGACGAGAAGTTCCCAGCATCGGACGTCACCGCCGCATTCGGCGCCAGGTGCTTGGCGATCTCGCAGACCACGGCGGCGAAATTCACCCCATCCGTCGTCGCCTCCCACTCCGGCGCCATCAGCTTGCGATGCACCGCGTTCAGCCCCTCCACCCAGCCTCGCCGCTTCTCCGCCCCCGCCGGCCGCCCGCGCGCCAGCAGCGCCCGCACCACCACAAGCGGATTAGCGACAATCCCCAGCTCCGGCCGCCACACCCGCCCGACCTCATTCGGGTCCGGAAACACATGCACCAGCGGCAATTGCGGCTGCGGCGCGGTCGGGAATGTGTACGCTTGGCTCACCGTATCCGTCATTCGCTCGCCCAGACTGACCAGCAGATCAGCCTTCTTCATCTCGCCAATCTGCGCCGGCGGAATCCGAATCCCGACATACCCGCCGTAGTGCGGATGCGCCGCATCGAACAAAGCCGGCCGCCGATGCGTCGGACTGACAGGCACAACCCATTCCTCGGCAAACCGCACCAAATCCGCAAACGCCGCGGGATCGGCCACCGCATCCGCCGCCATCGCCCCGCCGACATAGATCAACGGCCTTTCGGCCGCCGCGATCATCGCCGCCAGCCGATCCAGATCCTCCGCCCGCGCGCCGCCATGCACCTTCGGCCGCGGCAGATCCACCGGCGCATCCGTCGCCTCGTCGAACAGATCCTCCGGCAGGATCACCGCCACCGGCCCGGGCAGGCCGCTTTCCGCCACATGGAACGCCCGCGCAATCGCCTCGCTCGCCGTCTCCGGTTCGTTCACCTCGATCACCAGCTTGGTGATGTCGGACAGCAGCCGCGAGTAATTCTGCTCCTGCAGCGCCAGCCGCCCGAAATCCTTGCGCTCCACCTGCCCCACCAGCAGCACCAGCGGCGTCGCGTCATGAAACGCGCTGTGCACCGCCACCATAGCATTGGCCAGCCCTGGCCCGCGCGACACCACCGCCACCCCGGCCCGGTCGCGCAACCGCCCATCTGCCACCGCCATGAACGCCGCCCCACCCTCATGCCGGCAGACCACAAGCTGTATGGAATTCTTGTCCGCCAACGCATCGGTCAGCCCGAGATAACTCTCCCCGGGGACGCAATAGATGATGTCGATATCATGCGCTTCGAGGCTGTCGGCCAACAGGCGCGATACGGTTCGGGCCATGGATAAACGTCTCCCGTTTCTGACCCGGCCGATTGTGCGTCCGCCGCGCCCAGGCGCCAACCCCCAGCCCGCCGAGAAATCCTGGACCAAGCGCCGGCACCAGCACAAACTTCCCCCCAGCGAACAGCCATCGACGCAGGAGCGACACCATGAAGAGCCTAGACAAGTTCACCGACACCTTCCGCGAACTCGTCATGATCTACGCCGGTCTGATCATCGTTGGCGCTGTGGTCTTCGCTTATGCCGAAGACAAATCTTTCGCCGACTCAATCTGGTGGGCCTTCGTCACCGCCATGACGGTGGGCTATGGCGACATTTTCCCTGTCACCCTGATCGGCCGCATCGACGGCATCATCCTGATGCACATGGTGCCCCTGTTCATCGCCCCGATCATCGTCACCCGCCTGATCACCCGCATTATCGACAGCCGGCACCAGTTCACCCACGACGAACAGGAACAGATCAAAGCCGACATCCGCGAGATCAAGAACATGCTCGCCAAACGCATGAACCCCGCTGAGTAACCCCCCCGCCTTGCCAACGCCGCGCTATCCGCCAAACCGGCCCCGCGTCGCCACCGCCGCAGGCCGAGCGTAGCAACGCGCCAGCCACGCAGCGACATGCGGGAACCGCGCGACATCCAGATGCCGCGCCCGCGACGGCGACAGCACCCCGGCCACGTTGAGATCCGCCACCGAAAACTCCACACCCACCAGCCAAAGTCGCCCGCCCAACGCCCGATCCAATATCCCCAGCGCCGCCGCAATCACCACCTGCGCATGCGGCCAAACCGCCGCCCGCATCTCGGCAAGCAACGCGTCCTGCTGCACCCACGGCTCCAGATGCCCCTGCGCCCAAAGCGACCAGCGCCAGGTCTCGGCCTCCGCGCCCGCATCCACCGGATACAGCCCGCCCAAGCCATATTTCTTCGCAAGATACAGATTGATGGCGAGCGACTCAGCCAACACGAACCCGTCATCGACAATCGTCGGAATCGCGCCAGCAGGGTTGAGCGCCAGGAACTCCGCCTCCTTCAACGCCGGATCGTCAAACGCGAGCGGCACATGGGCATAGGTCAGGTCCAATTCCGCCGCCGCCCACAGCACCCGCATCGTCCGCGACCGCGGCGAGCCATAGATCGTCAGCCCCATCACCTCGCCCCGGCAACAATGCTCACCGCCACCGCCTCCGCCACCCGGATCCCGTCCACTCCCGCCGACAGAATCCCTCCCGCATACCCCGCCCCCTCGCCCGCCGGAAACAACCCCGGCGTCCCCGGGGTCTGCAAATCCGCCCCTCGCGGCATCCGCAACGGCGACGATGTCCGCGTCTCCACCCCCGTCATGACGGCATCCGCCATATCAAACCCCGGGATCGTTCGCCCGAAGTGCGGCAACGCCTCCCGGATCGCAGCCACCGCAAATTCCGGCAGGCACAGCGCCAAATCCGTCAAATGCACCCCAGGCTTGTAACTCGGGATCACACTGCCGAACGTCGTCGAAGCCCGCCCCGCCAGGAAATCCCCCACCAACTGCCCCGGCGCCGCATACGTCCCGCCCCCCGCCGCAAACGCCCGGCTCTCCCACTCCCGCTGAAACGCAATCCCCGCCAGCGCCCCACCCGGATAATCCGCAGGATCAACCCCCACCACGATCCCCGCATTTGCATTGCGCTCATTGCGCGAATACTGGCTCATCCCATTGGTGACCACGCGCCCCTCTTCGCTGGTCGCCGCCACCACCGTCCCCCCCGGACACATGCAAAACGAATAGACGCTGCGCCCGTTGCCGCAGTGATGCACCAGCTTGTAATCCGCCGCCCCCAGCAATGGATCGCCTGCAAAAGCTCCAAACCGCGCCCGATCAATCAACGACTGCGGATGCTCAATCCGCACCCCAATCGAAAACGGCTTGGCCACCATCGCCACTCCCCGCTCGTGCAGCATCGCAAACGTATCGCGCGCCGAATGCCCCACCGCCAGCACTACGTGGTCACACGCAATCCGCTCCCCACCCTCCAGCACCACCCCCCGCACGCCATGCCGCGCGTCAAGATCGAGATCGACCACCTTGCTCCGCCAGCGATACTCCCCGCCCAAAGCCTCGATCGTCGCGCGCATGTGCTCCACCATGCCCACCAGGCGAAACGTCCCGATATGGGGCTTGGCCACCCACAAAATCTCCTCCGGCGCCCCCGCCCGCACAAACTTCTCCAAAACCTTCCGCCCGCGATGCCCAGGGTCCTTGATCTGGCTGTAAAGCTTCCCGTCCGAGAACGTCCCCGCCCCACCCTCGCCAAACTGCACATTGGACTCCGGGTTCAATACCCCCCGCCGCCACAGCCCCCAGGTATCCTTCGTCCGCTCCCGCACCACCCGCCCGCGATCCAGCACAATCGGCCGAAACCCCATCTGCGCCAGCAGCAACGCCGCAAACAACCCGCACGGCCCCGTCCCGATAACCACCGGCCGCGCCCACCCCCGCGCCGGCGCCGCCCCGACAAACCGATACGAGACATCCGGCGTCACCCCGACATGCCGATCGCCCGCCAGCCGCGCCAAAACCCCCGCCTCGTCGGCGACCTCGACATCCAACGTATAGGTGAACCGGATCGCCGCCTTGTTGCGCGCATCATGCGCCCGGCGAAACACCCGCACCTCGCGCACTGGCCCCAGCCGCGCCTCCGCAGCCGCCCGCAGCGCGTCCTCAGCGTGGTCCAGCGGCAGCCGCACTTCCGTCAATCGAATCATGCGCGGCGGTATAGAGCACGCCACCAAGCCAAGGAAGAATCTTCTTTTTCTGAAGAAAAAGAAGCAAAAAGACTTTCATCCATTGGAACCGTCCCTCCCCCCAAACACCCCGCCAAGTGATGAAAGTTTTTTGGTTCTTTTTTTTCAAAAAAGAACACCTTCCTTCCGCCCGCCCTCCCGCTATTCTCCTCCCAAGGGGGACCACCGCCAAATGACCGAATCCACCGGTTTCGACACCGCGCGCCTGGACGCATACCTACGGGACCGCCTGAACCTCGCCGGCCCCCTGCGCCTGGAACGCATCTCCGGCGGCCAATCCAACCCCACCTTCTTCGCCACCTACGACACCCGCGCCCTCGTCCTGCGCAAGCAACCCACCGGCGACCTCCTCCCCAGCGCCCACGCCATCGACCGCGAATTCCGCGTCATGCGCGCCCTCGCCCAGACCGAATTCCCCGTCCCCAACTGCCTGTTCTACGAAGACTCCCCGGACATCATCGGCACCCCGTTCTACGTCATGGACCGCCTCCAAGGCCGCGTCTTCCCCGGCTACGACCTCCCCGGAGTCCCCCCCGCCGACCGCCGCGCCATGTACGCGTCCATGGCAGAAACCCTGGCCAAGCTCCACGCCGTCGACTGGCAGTCCGTCGGCCTCGAAGGTTTCGGCCGCCCCGGCAACTTCTTCCCGCGCCAGATCGCCCGCTGGACCAAGCAATACGAACTCTCGAAAACCGACCCCATCCCCGACATCGAACGCCTGATCCAATGGCTGCCCAACAACATCCCAACCGGCGAAACCACCACCCTCTGCCACGGCGATTTCCGCCTCGGCAACATGATGTTCCACCCCACCGAACCCCGCGTCATCGCCGTCCTGGACTGGGAACTCTCCACCATCGGCGACCCGCTCTCCGACCTCGCCTTCAACGCCATGGCCTGGCGCTCCCGCCCCCAGGACTACGGCGGCCTGCTCGGCCTCGACCTCGCCGCCCTCGGCATCCCCGGCGAGGAAGAGTACATCGCCACCTACTACACGGCCGCCAAACCCACCCCAGGCCTCTGGCCCTTCCACTTCGCTTTCGCCCTGTTCCGCTTCGCCGTCATCTTCGAGGGCATCGCCGCCCGTGTCCGTGCCGGTAACGCCGCCGCCGCCGACGCCGCCAACACCCTGACCCTCAGCCGCGCCTTCGCCGCCCACGCGGTCGCCGCGATCGACGGCCCACCCCCATACGGAGACCGCACATGCCAGACCCCGCCCTAATCCTGGACGCCGAAGGCCCCATCGCCACCATCACCCTCAACCGCCCCGCCCAGCTCAACGCGCTCGACATCGAGATGGCCGAAGCCTTCGAAGCCGCGGTGAACCACCTCGCCGAGAAGCCAGACCTGCGCGTCATCGTGATCAAAGGTGCCGGCCGCGGCTTCATGGCCGGCGGCGACCTCGGCGTCATCCAGCGCGCCCTGACCGAAGGCCCGCAAATCGTCGACCACATCATGCTCCCGCTGCACCGCGGCCTAGCCAAACTCGCCGAAATACCCCAGCCCGTCCTCGCCAGCCTCCACGGCCCAGTCGCCGGCGCCGGCATGAGCGTCGCCATGGCCGCCGACCTCGCCATCGCCGCCGACGACGCCAAATTCACCCTCGCCTACGCCCGCGTCGGCACCAGCGTCGACGGCAGCGGCTCCTGGCACCTCCCCCGCCTCGTCGGCCTGCGCAAAGCCCTGGAAATCGCCCTCCTCGCCGACACCATCGACGCCCAAGAAGCCCTCCGCCTCGGCCTCGTCAATTTCGTCGTCCCCACCGCCGACCTCGCTGCCCGCACCACCGCCCTGGCCGAACGCCTCGCCACCGGCCCCACCCGGGCCTATGGCCGCATCAAGCGCCTCCTCCGCGAAAGCCTCGACCGCGACCTCCCCGCCCAGATGGACGCCGAACGCGCAGCCTTCCACCAAAGCATGAAAACCACCGACTTCGCCGAGGGCATCGCCGCCTTCCTGGGCAAGCGCAAACCGAACTACACCGGCGGCTAACCAGGAAGTCGCAAAGCAAGACCTGGGCTCCGCCCAGACCCGCCAGGGGCCAAGCCCCTGGACCTTATTCACCTGTAGGTCGGATAAGCGAAGCGCCATCCGACTCTTCGTCCCGGCAGAGCCCAGCCTCTATCCTGCAGCTACTTCCTGCCCCCCACGACCAGCCAGCGACTCACTAAACGCCACCCGCGCCGCCAACACCCCATGCTCCCGCGCCAGCGCCCCCCGCGCCGCCGCCGGCACATCCACGCGCCCTTCGAGGAACCGGCAAAACCGATCCGCCTCCACCAAAAAATTCACATTGGTGACCGGCTCGCTCTCCCAATAGGCGGAGATCAGCCGGTTCAAATCATCCCCCAACGCCGCACACGTCTCCGGCAAATTCAACGCCACCGGCGCGAGCCGATTGGCCCGATACAGCATGCAGACCGCCTCCATCCCCCGCCCACCAACCACCCCCACCAACTGCCGCCACTCCCGCTCCGTCAGCTCATACCGCCCGCGCAACACCCCCGGATCCCCCCGCACCTCCCGGCACAGCGCCGGCGACGCCGCGAAATCCGCCATCGCCATCTGAAACGCCGCCAGCGTCACACCACCACCCCCGCGCGCTGCACCGCCACCTCCTCGGCCAGCTCCCGCATCAGCGCCAACTCCTGCGCCACCCCGTCCATCCCAATCCGCTTCTGATAGCTCTCATGATACTCATAGGTAATGGCTTCCAAGTTCCGAAACCGCGGCGCCCACTCCCGCGCCCAATCCCACACCACCTCCGGCGTCGGCCGCGAATGCGAGTCGGTATAGAACCCCCGCAACTCATCCCCGCCCGCCAGGTGGATCTCCACCACCAACCCAGGATCCAGCGCCGCCAGATACTCCCCCGGCGAGATCCCCAGATTGCGCGTATTGGCATACAGATTGTGCAAGTCCAGCAACACCCCGCACCCGGTCTCCGCGCACAGCCGGTTGAGAAATTCCGGCTCCGTCATATCCTGCTCCGGGATCTGCGAAAAGATCGTGCTGTTCTCCATCAGGATGCGCGTCCCCAACGCCTCCCCCAGAAGCCGCACCTTCCCCCCCACAATCCCCAGCATCTCCTCGTCCAGCACCACCGGCAGCCCCATCCCCGCCTGCGCATTGGGAACGCTGCGCCCCGGCACCAGGAACATGCTCAAATGCTCGCTGTACCATCGATAATCGAGCATCCGGTGCGAAGCCACCACCTCGTCCACCAGCGCCTCATCAAGCGGCATGGCACTCGGCAGCGACAACCCGATGCCGTGCCCGATCACCGCCCGCCCCCGCGCATGCCGGCGAAGTTCATCGATCGCAGCAGTCGAATGCGAAAACCGCCGCTCGGCCCCCACGCCGAAATCATACCAGAGCCGATCCGGTATGACCTCGACGAAGTCCACCCCGGCGCCCATCACGTCGAGCACCCCCGGCACCGCCGGATGATACAACAGCCCAACCAACGGACGCCCGGTAGACACGGCCCGAACCCTCAGCCCTGGAACCCCGCCCCAAGCTTCACATCCAGCACTTGGTCGAATTCCCGCTCCCAGATCACATCGATCACCCCGGACAGACACGCACAACCCGTCAGCCCCTTGATCACCTGCTCCACCAGAACCTTGTTGATCCGAACCATGTCATCCGGCGACAGCTTACCGGGATGCAGCACCCGGACGGCCCGGTTGGCACCCTTCTCGCCAATCAGGATCTGGGCAGTGCGGGCGCGTGCGGAAACAGCGGTCGAAGCCATGGCGGCGTATCCTTCCCTGAACGTTCAGCTCGACGCCGATCAAGGGTGAAACACCATCCCGCCCACAACCGGCCGACGAAACCTGATCGCTTCGGCAACCGCCATGCAAGCAGATATCATTGCAGAAAGACCACAAGCCACAATTCTCACGTCGTTGTGAAAACCCCTGTCATACCCTGCAATGTTTTCATTCCGCCATCACCCCAACCACCTACCCGCGCACGCCCTACCCGACCAGAACCGCCTTGCCAATCACCGCCCGCTCCACAATCGCCTGCAAACACCCCGAGGCCTCTTCCAACGGAAACCGATGCGATATCGCCGGCTTCAGCTTCCCCTCCGCCGCCAACCCCAGCAGCACCCGCATATTCGCCTCCGCCACCTCCGGCTCGTTCATCCCCAACCCGCCAATCCAAACCCCGATCGCCTCCGCCCCCTTGATCAGCAAATGATTGGTCTTCGCCAAAGCCGGCGCCCCCCCCAAAAACCCCAGGATCAACAACCGCGCCCCCCAGTTCAAACACCGCGTCGACTCGTCAAACACCTCCGCTCCAATCGGATCGTAAACGATATCAACGCCCTTCCCCCCCGTCAGCTCTTTCACCTTCTCGCGAAACCCGCCGCGATAGTCGATCGCAAAATCCGCCCCCTGCGCCAAACACGCATCCCGCTTGGCCTGCGTCGAAGCCGTCGCGATGACCCGAGCCCCATACAGCTTGGCCACCTGGATCGCCGAAATCCCGATCCCCCCGGCCGCGCCATGGATCAGCACCCACTCGCCCGCCTTCATCCGTCCCTTCTGCACCAGCGCGTAATACGCCGTCGAATACGCCCCGCGAAAAACCGCCCCCTCCTCCAGCGTCAGCGCCGCCGGCAACAAATCGCAAGCACTCGCCTTCGCATTGCCCAGCGTGCAAAACGCCCCGGAATGCCGGCTCATCACCCGATCCCCCACGGCAAACCCCGTCACCCCGGCGCCTACCACAACGATCTCCCCCGCCGCCTCACCCCCGGGCACAAACGGCATCGCCGGCTTGGTCTGATACGTCCCCGCCACCTGCAACACATCCACATACTGCGCCCCGCGCGCCAGGATCCGAACCTGCACCTCGCCGGCCCCCGGCGGCGGCGGATCCGGCAACTCCCGCACCACCAGAACCTCGGGCCCGCCCAGAACTTCGCAGACAACAGCTTTCACGCCAGCACTCCTAAAGAAAGATTCTTCTTTTTGTGAACAAAAAGAAGCAAAAAAACTTCATCCATTAAGGCCGGGCCTATGCAAACACCCGGCCCAAACGAATAAAAGTTTTTTGGTTCTTTTTTTCAAAAAAGAACGCGCTTAATCCTTATCCGGTCCAACGACGCTCGCATACCCCCGCCCGAACGCCGAATCCCGCTTGGTGAAGGCATGCTTCACCCCGAACTCCCGCATCGTCTTCTTGAACTGCCGTGCCATCGGCGCATTGTGCCCCCGCGCATCGATCTCGGCCGCCAGGCGCTGCAACGTCCGCGCCCCCATCAGCTCCAGCCCCAAATTGATCAACCGCTTATTGGCCGACAGCAGATGCGGATCCACCATCCCCATCCGCCCCGCCAGCCGCATCACCTCACCCTCCAGATCCGCCAGAGGCACCGCCTTCAGCACCAGCCCGATCAGCGCCGCATCCGCCCCGGTCACCGAATCCCCCGTCAGCATCAACCGCTTCGCCCACTGCGGCCCAATGTTATAGAGCCACATATGCCCCGGCGGCGTCCCCAGGTCGCGCACCGGCGGAAACCCGATCCGCGCATCGTCCGCGGCGATCACGATATCGCACAACAGCATGATATCGGTCCCCACCCCGATCACCGTCCCATGCACCATGCAGATCACCGGCTTATGCATGTCGAACAAGGTCATCCGCAGCTTCTGCCCCTGCTCCAGCCGCCAGATATCGTCGTCGATCTCCTCCCGCCCGCGATACTCCGGCCCCCGCCCGGCGGAATACTCGCTCAAATCCGCCCCCGCACAGAAATGCGGCCCCGCCCCCTTCAGCACCACCGCATGAATCGCGTTGTGCTCATCCGCCTCGATCAACGCCGCCGCCAGCTCCTTCTGCAACTGCAGGCTCAGCGCATTGCGCCGCTCCGGCCGGTTCAGCGTGATCACCGCCGTGGTGCCCTTCAGCTCATAGGTAATCGTCTCGTAGCTCATCCGACCCTCCCGTACCGCCGCGCCTCATCGGGCCAGCTTGCCAACAGCGTCGCAAATACGCCGGTAACGGACAAGCCAACCCTGCGCCCCGCGTGCAAACGGCAAGCAAACCTTAACTTTCCTGCCGTACCACTCCGTCCGAACGCCTCCCTGGCACGCAACGTTGGACAAGGCCGTCGATCCCATGCGCATGAACACCCCCGTCACCGACCACGAAGTCGAAATGCCCGAGGGCCAGATCCTGGTCTCCCGCACGGACCCCGACAGCAACATCGTCTTCGCCAACCAGCCCTTCATCGATATCTCCGGCTTCTCCACCGCTGAGCTGATCAACCAGCCGCATAACCTCGTCCGCCACCCGGACATGCCCAAGGAAGCCTTCGCCAACCTGTGGGACACCGTCAAGGCCGGCCGCCCGTGGGATGGCCTGGTCAAAAATCGCCGCAAGGATGGCGGCTTTTACTGGGTCAACGCCAACGTCACCCCCACCATCGAAAACGGCCAGACCACCGGCTAAATCTCCATCCGCACCCGCCCCAGCCGCGAAGCCGTCGCCACCGCCGAGCGTGCCTATGCTGACATGCGCGCCGGCAAATCCGCCGTGTCGCTCAGCGATGGCGAACTGCGCAAGACCGGCCTCGGCGCCGGCATCGTATCCGCCGCCAAGAGCATCACCGGCCGCCTGGCCTTCGCCTTCGTGGTGACCATCGCCCTCACCCTCGGCGCCGCCACCGTCACCCTGTCCGGCATGTCGGATTCCAACACCGCGCTCAAATCGGTCTACGAGGACCGCACCGTCCCCGCCGGCCAGATCGCCACCATCAATGACCTGATGCATACAAATTTCGCACTGGTGCGCGACATGGCCGACGACATCGAGGCCGGCGCCGCCACCGAGGTAGCCAAAGACATCAGTGCCCTGCAAGCCAACCGCGACCGGATCACCAAGGTCTGGGCCGAATACATGGCCACCTACCTCACCGAGGAGGAGAAGGGCCTCGCCACCAGCTTCATCGCCACCCGAACCAAGTTCGTCAAGGAAGGCCTGGAGCCCGGCGTCGCCCTGGCCCAGAAAGGCGACGTCGCCGCGCTACGCAAACACGCCCGCGAGACCATGGCTCCCATCTTCGCCGATGCGCGCAAGGGTGGCCTCGCCCTGATCGCCCTCCAGGAACGCGTCGCCAAGGAACTCGCGGACGAGGCCGCCGAAGACTTCAAGCTCCACATGAGCCTCTCCGCCGGCCTGATCATCCTCTCCACCCTGGCCTCCACCGGCTTCGGCTTCTGGCTGCTGGCCAGCATCCGCCGCCCGATGCGTGAGATGGAACACCACTTCGACGCTATCGCCCGCGCCGACTTCAAACAGCCCATCCCGCTTCCCGCCGCCCGCGAATTCCACCCCATCACCCGCCTGCTCCGCTCCATGCGCGCCCGCCTGTCCTACACCATCGAGGAGCGCTTCGAACGCGACCGCGTCGCCGCCGTCGAACGCCGCGCCTCCGTCCAGGCGATGGCCAATTCCGTCGAGGCCCAGACCCGCGAAGCCGTCGAAAACGTCGCCCGCCAGACCAGCGAAATGGCCAACCAGGCCCGCGACATGAGCGCCTCCGCCGACCGCGTCTCCTCCAACGCCGTCTCCGTCGCCTCCGCCGCCGAACAGGCCCTGGCCAACGCCCAGGCCGTCAGCGCCGCCAGCGAACAGCTCACCGCCTCCATCACCGAAATCGCCGGCCAGGTCGCCCAGGCCAGCAACACCGCCCAGCGCGCCGTCGAAGGCGGCGAACGCGCCCAGCAACGCATCCGCTCGCTCTCCGAATCCGCCGCCCGCATCGGCGACGTCGTACAGCTCATCAGCTCCATCGCCAGCCAGACCAACCTGCTCGCCCTGAACGCCACCATCGAGGCCGCCCGCGCCGGTGACGCCGGCAAGGGCTTCGCCGTCGTCGCCTCCGAAGTGAAGAACCTCGCCACCCAGACCTCGCGCTCCACCGAGGAAATCTCCCGCCAGATCGCCGAGATCCAGGCCACCACCGCCGCCGTCGTCGAAGCCGTCGGCGACATCGGCGACCGCATCACCGAACTCGCCCAGGTCTCCGTCGCCGTCGCCGCCGCCGTCGAGGAACAAGCCAGCGCCACCCAGGAAATCGCCCGCGCCGTCACCCAGACCGGCGAAGTCGCCCAGGAAGTCTCCGTCCGCATCGCCGAAGTCTCCGCCGACGCCACCCTCACCGGCACCCAGGCAACCCTGGTGCGAACCGGAACCCACTCCATCGCCGACGTCATCGCCGCTCTCGACGCCAACATCATCCGCGCCATCCGCACCGCCACCGACGATGCCGACCGCCGCCTCCAACAGCGTCACACCATCGACCGCCCCTGCGCCCTCGCCGTTGGCGGCGTCCGCCGCGAAGCCCGCCTGCGCGACATCTCCCGCGGCGGCGCCCGCATCGACGGCCTGCGCGACACCCAAATCGGCGCCCGCTGCACCCTCTTCGCCGACAGCCTGGGCCCCGATTGCCGCACCGACGCCACCGCCATGGATTTCGACGAAATGGGCTCCATGTGCATCCAGTTCGTCGAGGGCACAATCTCCCCCGCCCTCACCGCCGCCCTTGACCGGCTCGAACACAAAACCCCCGCCAAGGCGGCCTGACAGCTCAAGCGGGCGGCAACAACCCGCCCGCCACCGCCGCCTCCCGGCTCGCCGCAATCGCCGCCTCCACCATCAACGCCGCCTCCAGCGCCCGCCGCCCCGCCGCGCCATCCACCAGCACTGGCGCCCCATCCAGCACCGCAGCCGCAAACGCCGCATGCTCGGCCGCAATCAAATCCACCGCCGCCCAGTCGCCCCCCTCCTCCGCCCCCCCCGGCCGCACATGCCGCAGCACCCGCGCGCCAAAATCCAGCTCCAGCACCCCCTCCGCCCCAAACACCCGCATCGACCGCTCCGTCCGCCCCGCCACCCGGCTCGCCACCAGCATCGCCACCGCCCCATTGCCGAACCGCAACCGCGCATGGGCCAGGTCCACATAGCCACTCGCCACCGCCATCCCCACCGCTTCCACCCCCTCCAGCGGCGCATCCACCAGCGACAAAACCATATCCAGATCGTGCACCATCAGATCCAGCACCACGCTCACATCCGTCCCCCGCGCCTTGAACGGCGCCACCCGCGTACACTCGATAAAGGCCGGCCTCGCCACCCGCCCGACAATCGCCGCCCGCTCCGCCGAATACCGCAGCAAATGCCCCACCTGCAGCACCAGCCCCCCCGCAAGCGCCAGCCCGATCAACCCATCCGCCTCCTCCAGCGAAGCCGCAATCGGCTTCTCCACCAGCACATGCTTCCCAGCCCTGAGCGCCGCCGCCGCCGCCACATGGTGCGTGGCCGCCGGCGAAGCAATCACCACGGCATCACACCCCGCCAGCAACGCCTCCCACCCCAGCGCCAAACACCCCAACTCCGCCGCCAGTGCCGCCGCCCGCTCCGGCACCGCGTCACAAACCCCCCCCAAAACGCTGCGCGCCCCCGCCGCCACCTTCAGCGCATGAAACCGCCCAAAATACCCCGCACCCACCACCCCAACCCGCAACATCACCCCAGCCCCCTAAACGCCAGCCTTCTAAACAGATGAAAAGTTTTTGCTTCTTTTTTCAAAAAGAAGCGCTTGTTCATTTTTGAAAAAAAGAACCAAAAAACTTTCATCCGCTTGGCCCAGGTTGCCATCGCCCGACGCTATCGTCATTCTCCGCCCCCGCCCACCCCGGAGCCTGCCGGCCATGATGTTTTTCAGTCGCACCAAGTCCTTGATCGTGCTCGGCATCTGCGTGCTCGGCGCCCTCCTCTGCCTGCCCAATCTCCTCCCCGCCCCCGCCAAATGGGTCCCCTGGCGCGCCATCCATCTCGGCCTCGACCTCAAGGGCGGCTCCTACCTCCTCCTCGAAGTCGACATGAACGCCGTCATCAAGGAACGCATCGACAGCATGGCCGACTTCGCGCGCCAGTCGCTGCGCCGCGAAGGCATCCCGCGCTTCGTCGTCACCGCCCTGCACGCGCAAAACCGCATGACCGTGCGCATCGACGACCAAACCAAGCTGCCGCAGGCTATGACCAAGCTGCGCGAACTCTCCACCGCGCAGCCCGGCCAGCGCCCCGACCTCGAATTCGAACAGACGCCCGAAGGCCTGATCACCGTCACTCTCTCCCCCATCGGCCTGCGCGACCGCGCCCAGGCCGCCGTCGCCCAATCAATCGAGATCGTCCGCCGCCGCATCGACGAAACCGGCGTCGTCGACCCCATCATCACCCGCCAGGGCGACGCCCGCATCGTCGTCCAGCTCCCCGGCGTCGAGGACCCCAACCGCATCAAGCAGTTGCTCGGCAAAACCGCCCGCATGACCTTCCGCCTCACCGACGAAACCGCCAACATCGCCCAGGCCGTCCCGCCCCCCGGCGTCGATTTCATGCAATTGGAAGGCCGCGGCGGCGGCCGCATCGCCGTGCGCCGCCGCATCGAGGTCGACGGCGCCAACCTGACCGACGCCCGCGCCGGCCAGAACTCCCAGACCAGCCAATGGGTCGTCAACTTCACTTTCGATAGCGTCGGCACCCGCCGCTTCGCCGAGATCAGCCGCGCCAATGTCGGCCGCCCCTTCGCCATCGTGCTCGATGACAAGGTGATCTCCGCCCCCGTCATCAACGAGCCGATCATCGGCGGCCGCGGCCAGATCAGCGGCAATTTCACCGCCGGCAGCGCCAACGAGCTCGCCATCCTGCTGCGCGCCGGCGCCCTGCCCGCCCCGCTCACCGTCATCGAAGAACGCACCGTCGGCCCGGAACTCGGCGCGGACGCCATCCGCGCCGGCGCCCTCTCACTGATCGTCGGCTTCTTCCTCGTCCTGGCCTACATGGCCGTCTTCTATGGCCTATTCGGCTGGTTCGCCAACATCGCCATGATCGTCAACCTGGTCCTGATGATCGGCATCCTCTCGGTGATGGAAGCCACCCTGACCCTGCCCGGCATGGCCGGCATCCTGCTCACCCTGGGCCTGTCGGTGGACGCCAACATCCTGATCAACGAACGCATCCGCGAAGAGGTGATCGCCGGAAGATCGCCGCTCAACGCCATGCAGCACGGCTACGAACGCGCCTTTGCCACCATCCTGGACACCAACGCCGCCGCCTTCCTCAGCCACGTCATGCTCTTCACCTTCGGCGCCGGCCCGGTCCGCGGCTTCGCCATCACAATCTGCGTGGGCATCGTCACCTCGATGTTCACCGCAACCATCATCGCCCGCCTGCTGATGGTGAAATGGTACGGCCGCTACCGCCCCCAGCTCCTGCCGGTCTAGCCCGCACCATGACCCAGCAACCACGCCCTTACTATGCTTCTCTCCCCCCGTCCTCCACGGGGGGAGCCGGAGGGGGGCCGCCACCCCAGCAAGCACGTTCTTTTTTGAAAAAAAGAACCAAAAAACTGTCTTTCCATTCAGCCCCAGCCCAAATGGATAAAAGTCTTTTTGCTTCTTTTTCTTCAGAAAAAGAAGAATCTTCCTTCCTGCCTCTCGGCTCCCGCTAGGAACACGGCCATGTTCATAAAACCGATGTTCCGCATCGTCCCGGACAACACCCGCATCCAGTTCATGCGCGGCCGCTTTCTCGGCCTCATCGTCTCAGCGATCCTCTCCACCGCCTCGGTCGTGCTGTTCTTCTATCCCGGCCTGCATCTCGGCATCGACTTCGCCGGCGGCATCGTCATGGAAATCCGCACCCCCGTCCCCGCCGACATCCCCGCCCTCAAATCCGGCATCGCCGCCCGCGGCCTCGGCGAACCCGCCATGCAGCGCTTCGGCGACGACAACGCCGTGATGATCCGCCTCGGCCCGCAACCCACCGAAGCCGAAACCCAGAAAATGGTCACCCGCGTCCGCGAGGCGCTGGAATCCGTCCAGCCGGGCACCCGCGTCGTCCGCACTGACGCCGTAGGGGCCGCCGTCTCCAAGGAACTCTTCCGCGACGGCATGATCGCACTCGGCGTTTCGATGCTGATGATCCTGGTCTACATCTGGTTCCGCTTCGAATGGCAATTCGCCGTCGGCGCCGTCGTCACCCTGATCCTGGACATCACCAAGGCAATCGGCTTCCTCGTCATCACCGGCCTCGATTTCGACCTGGTCATGGTCGGCGCCATCCTCTCCATCCTCGGCTACTCCACCAACGACAAGGTCGTGGTCTACGACCGCATGCGCGAAAACCTGCGCAAATACAAAACCATGCCGCTCCGCGACCTGATCGACCTCTCCATCAACGAAACCCTCAACCGCACCGTCGGCACCTCGATGACCATCTTCCTGGCCAGCCTGCCTTTGGTCATCTTCGCCTCGGGATCGTCGCTCGCCGGCTTCGCCTGGATGAACCTCTTCGGCATCATCGTCGGCACCACCTCGTCAATCTTCATCGCCGCCCCCATCCTCCTCTTCCTCGGCGAACACCGCCTCCGCCGCGACACCGTCGCCCCCACCAAACCCGCCGAACAAACGAGCCCCTAGCTCGCTCGCGTGCTTCCCTCCCCCTGCTTGCGGGGGGAGCCGGAGGGGGGCCGCCCAGCCAGCAAGCCATTGTTCTTTTTTGAAAAAAAGAACCAAAAAACTTATATCCGCTTGGCTTCCATGCCATTCGCGGGCGTTTAAAAAATTTACGAAAAAAATCCGCGTGCACCCCTTGTAGCGGCGCGCTCGGCGCTATATGTTAACTACCAATGACAAACATCGCCGCCTACCTCACCACCACGATCGGCCGGCTGACTCAGGCCATCATCGCCTTCATGGCGATGCAAAGCCGCGCGACCGAAATCACCTGGATCGGCGCACAGGCATACACCGCAGTCGCACAGCCTAACCTTGCCCAGCCCCTGCCCGCCGAAACCTGGCACCACCTCACCCAGCGCCTCGGCCGCCTCGCCCACCGCCTGCGCACCCTCTTCGCCCGCTACGAATCAAACACCCTGCCCGCCCCGCGCCCGTCGCGCGCCAGAATCCCGCAAATCCGCCCCCCGCAACCCCGCCTCCCCACCAGGCGCGGCTGGATCGGCGCCCGCATCGCCGCCGCCGCCCCCTGCGCCGGAGCCATCGAACACCTCCTGCACAACACCCCGCAAATGCGCGATTTCGTCCAAGCCGCCCCGCAAGCCGGCCGCCTCCTGCGCCCCCTCGCCCACATGCTCGGCGTCGCCCTGCCGGAATACCTCCGCCTCCCTAGACGTCTCTCCCCCCGTCCTCCACGGGGGGAGCCGGAGGGGGGCTCTCGGACCACAAACCACCCCACACCCCACGGCACCCCCGACCGCCCGCTCCCGCCCGAAATCCGCGCCGCCGCCAGAGCCTGGAAAAAATACGACCGCTAGCCCACCCGCAAGCCCGCGTCTATTTCATTCCGGTGTCAAAACATCAACCGTACTGCGGTAATTCCAGCCAAACCTCGATCCCGGCATTGGCAATCACCGCCGTATCCTTGGCCCCCACCACATCCAACCCGCCCTTCACCACCTTCACCGTGACAATCCCATACGGCAGCGAAGCCTTCACCCGCCCAATATCCACCTCATCCGGCTTCTGCACCCCGATCGTCACCGCCACCTGCATCTTGTGGATATCCAGCCCGAACGACCCGATCAGACTCATCGATGAATGATGCAAAGCATCCTGCACCGCCCGCAAAGCTGCCTTGGTATAGTCGCTGCCATGCAGATCATTCCCCATCCCCATCTCAAGAATGACCCGCTTCAACGCCACCTTCCGTGCCATCACGAAACATCCTCCGGAATATCGAGCCAAACCACCGCCGCCGCCGTCGCCATCACCGTCGAGCCATCCCCCGCCGCATTGGCAATCTCCAACCCGCCCTCAACCGCCACGCAAGTCCCCGACCCATGCGGCAAAATCGCCAAAACCTGAGCGGTATCAACCAGTTCCGGCTTCGGCACACCGATGATGACTTCCACCTTCATCGAATCAATCGGCAACCCCAACGCCGCCGTGACACTCAGCGAGTTGTGCCACAGCGCATCGCGCAACGCCCGAACCGCCGCCTTGGTGTAGTCGGTGCCCCGGATATCGGTCCCCATGCCGATCTCCAGCACCATCCGCTTCATCGCCATCTACTTGTTCTTCCAGTTCGGTTTCCGCTTCTCCGCAAACGCCTTCGGCCCCTCGATCATGTCCTCGCTCTTCATCATCACATCTTGCATCGGATAGCGCGTATTCAACGCATCCCGCAGCGTCGCCTCGTTCATCCCGCGATACACCGCCTGCTTGCTCGTCCGCACCGCCATCGGCGAACACTCCAAAATCATCTCCGCCCATTTCTTCGCCTCCGCCAGCGCCTGCCCCTCCGGCACCACCGCGGTCACAAACCCCAGCGCCAAGCCCTCCGCCGCCGGCACCCGCCGCCCGGTCAAGATCATCCCCAAGGCCTGCTTCTGCGGAATCATCCGCGGCAGCCGATGCACCCCGCCCGCCCCGGCGATCAACCCGACACGCGGCTCCGGCAACGCAAAGATCGCATTCTCCGCCGCAATGATGATGTCGCAGGCCAGCGCGATCTCGAACCCGCCCCCCATCGCCACCCCGTTCACCGCCGCGATCAACGGCTTGTCCAGATCGAACCGATTGCACAACCCGGCAAACCCCGTCCGCGCCGCCGGCCCGCGCTTGCCCGCCGCCGTCACCTTCAGGTCATTGCCCGCCGAAAACGCCCGCTCCCCGGCCCCGGTCACGATCCCGACCCATAAATCATCGCGCGCCGCGAACTCGTCCCAAACCCCCTCCATCTCGTGATGCGCCTCGCTATGCAGCGCATTCAAAACCTCGGGCCGGTTCAGGGTCACAATCCGAACCCGCCCCTCGTCTTGCACCGTGCAGAATTTATACGTCGCCATGGCCCGTCCCCTTAATTCTCAAGCCGGATGACCTGCACCCGCCGATTGGAAGCGGCCATCGGATTGGCCGCATCATAAAGCTGCCGCCGCCCAAACCCGACCGCCGACACCCGAGCCGGATCAACCCCGCCCTGTTCCACCAGAAACCGCCGCGCCGCCTCGGCTCGCCGCAACGACAGCGCCTCGTTATAGCCGTCCGTCCCCTTGGCATCGGTATGCCCGGCAATCCGAAACTTCGCCCCCGCCAACGACGGATCCTTCAACGCCGCCCCCAGTGCCGACAGCACCGCCGCCCCATCCTGCGTCAGCTCCGCCGAATCAAACCCGAACGGCACCGTCAAATCCACCGACGACGTCGCCGGCACCTGGCGCGGCAGCACCGCTGCCCGCACCGGCGCGGGCGTGGGCGCTGCAGCCGCCGGCCGGATCCCCCGCGTCGCACTCGAGATCCCGCCCGGCCGCAGGCATTCGATGATCCGCGCGGGATCAAGCCCCCCGGCACAAGGGTCCACCTGGGCATTCGCCGCCCCCGCCGTCATCGCCGCAAACACAGTCAGCACTACCAAGCCACGCATGACGTTGTCCTCCCCTTGCTTCCCGACTGCGCCACACTCACCGCCCGGGCGCAACCCCACACTATTAACACTTCGTACCCCGTATCGTGCTATGAGCCATGGTCACAAGTTTGATACCGGCGCCAGGACGACGCACCCCCCTCCCTGACCTCGCCCCACCGGGCCCGGGTGTGCATGTCCGACCTCGTCTTTCACGCAACCAACCTCGCCGAACTGAACGCCGCGATCCGCGCGATCGACATCGGCGGCACTGCGTCCGCCGAGGGCGCCGCCTACACCATCGTGCTCGACATCCCCGACGGCACCCTGCGCCTGGACTCCGAACTACTGGCCATCAACCTCGCCGTCGGCGCCCACCTGACCCTCCAGGCCAACGGCGCCACCATCGACGGCCTCGGTACCCAACGCGGCCTGTTCGTCCTGTCCGGCACTGTCGAGATCGCCAACCTCGCCATCGCCCACACCACCGCCCGCGGCGGCGATGGCGGTAGCGGCGTGTTCGGCGGCGGCGCCGGCGCCGGCCTCGGCGGAGGATTGTTCATCGGCGCGGCCGGCGCAGTAACCCTGCGTGCAGTAACCTTCCTGGACTCCGCCGCGATCGGCGGCACCGGCGGCGACGGCATCGGCACCGGCGCCGCTGGCGGCGGCGGCCTCGGTGGCGACGGCGGCGCCGGCAGCGGACCCAGCGAACTCTACTACGGCGCCGACGACCCCACCGGCTTCGGCGGCGGCGGCGGCATTGGCCAGAACGCCGACGGCGGCACCCTGGACGGACCAAAGGCCGGCGGCGACGGCATCGTGCCGGGCGCGGCGTCCGGCGGGCGCGGCACCGACTATGATCCGGCAGGCCTCGAAGGCGGCGGCGGTAGTGCCGGGCGGCTGGCCAATTTCCTCAGCATGGCCGGCGGCGGCGGCATCGGCGGACATGACGGCGGCAGCGCCAATCCCGGCCGCGGCTGGGGCACTGGCGGCTTCGGCGGTGGCGGCGGCGGCTCGCTCGGCAGCTACGGCGGCACCGTCGGCGGCTTTGGCGGCGGTGGTGGCGGCAGCTTCGGCGCGCATGGCCGCGGCGGCTTTGGAGGTGGCGGCGGCGGTGCGGCACGCGGCAGCGGCTTGTCGGCGGGCTTTGGCGCCGGGGCCGGCGGGATCGACGCCGATGGCGCAGGGGGCGGCGGCGGGCTCGGTGCGGGTGGTGCGATTTTCGTGCAGCAGGGCGGCAGCCTGGCCATCATCGGCGGCAGCATCGCCGGCGGAAGTGCAGCTGGCGGCGCCGGCGGCGAGGGCCTAGTCATCGGTCAACATGGCAGCGCCGGCCAGGGCATCGGCAGCGGCATCTTCCTGCAAGGCAACCAGCTCATCACCCTGTCCGCCCTGCCCGGCGGCACACTGACCGTGGCCGATGTCATCGCCGATGCCAGTGCGGGCGGCGGCACGCAGCTTGGCGGCCTGATCATCGCTGCCGGCGGCACCGTCGCGCTGACGGCCGCCAACCGCTTCGCCGGCGGGATCACGCTACAGGACGGCGCGGCACTGCGCCTCGGCGGGGCCGGTTCCGCCGGCACCGGCGCGATCCGCTTCACCAGCGACGCCCAGGCGATACTGGTCGTCGACGGTCCCGATGCGCCAAGCGCCATGCTCCAGGGCCTCGGCAATGGCAGCACCATCACGTTGCGCGCCATCACGGCGGCCACCGCCCAGGCTTCGGTCGAGGCCGGCAACCGGCTGCGTGTCACCGACGGGACGCGCAGCCTGGTGCTGCGCATCGACCCCGCCTTTGATCTCGCCACCCGCAGCATCGTGCTCAGCGCCGATGCCGGCGGCGGCACCTCGCTTGCACTTTTGACCGCACCCGGCAGCGCGATCCCCTGCTTTCGCCACGGCACCGCGATCGCCACGCCGGGCGGCGAGGTCGCGGTCGAGCGCCTTGCTATCGGCGACCTCGTGCTGACGCGCGGCGGCCAATTGCGGCGCATTCGCTGGATCGGCCGGCGCGAGGTTTCCGGCGCCGAGATCACCGCGGCACCGGAATTGCGCCCGGTGCTGCTGCGCCGCGATGCCTTGGCGCCGGGCGTGCCGGCGCGGGACCTGTATGTATCGCCGCAGCACGCAATGCTGGCCGGCGGGTTGCTGATCCCCGCCGCCGCACTGGTGAACGGTGCGAGCATCCTGCGCGCCGAGCCTGGCGGGGGCGTGCAGTATTGCCATATCGAACTGGATGACCAGGCGTTGATCCTGGCCGAGGGTGCACCGGCCGAGACCTTCCTGGACCGGGACAGCCGGGCGATGTTCCACAATGCCGCGAGCTATGCCGCACTCGATATCGATCCAGTGCCGCCGCCAGCGGCATTGGCGATCGCGCGGTTGGAGGATGGTTTTCGCGTGGAGGCGATCCGCCTGGCCCTGGCTCGCCGTGCCGGATGTACGCCGGCCAGCGCGCGCCCGAGCGCGCTGCGATTCAACATCGAGCGTCGCGCGGATGCGGTTCTGGAGGGCTGGGCCTTCGACCAGGACCTGCCGGGCACGCCGGTTGAACTGGAGCTGCGCGACGGTGCGGCGGTGGTGGCGCGCGGGCTGGCCAACCGCTATCGCACCGACCTCGACCGGGCGGAACTCGCAGGCGGGCGCTGTGCCTTTCGTATCCGGCTGCCGGACGCGGCAGGCCGACTTGCCCTCTGCCACGCCCATGACGGGACGCGGCTGGGCATAGTGTGACTACCGGCCCTTGAACTTCGGGCGGCGCTTTTCGCGGAATGCCGCGACGCCTTCCTTGTGGTCGTGCGTCGCCCCCAGCGTCGGCTGCACGAAGGCCTCATATTCCAGGTAATCCTCCAGGCTGGGCCCGGCGGCGACGTGGAACAGTTTCTTGGAAAGGCCGAGCGCGAAGGTCGGGCCTTCGGCCATGTCGGCGGCCATCGCGTTCGCGCGCTCCATCAGTTCGGCATCGGGGATGACATGGTTGACGATGCCGAGCTTGTGGCCCTCCTCGGCATCAAACACCCGGCCGGTATAGACCAGCTCCTTGGCGATGTTCATCGGCAGGCGGCGGGCGAGGAACCAGATGCCGCCGCCGTCCGGCGCATAGCCGATGCGGCGGAAGGTCTGGCCGAAGCGCGCGGTGTCGCTGGCCAGCACGATGTCGCAGCCGAGCACCAGCGACATGCCGATCCCGACCGCATGGCCGCGCACCGCGGCGATCACCGGCTTTTCGATCGCATGCAGGATGCGCATATAGGTTTGGCTCAGGCCCTGGAGCCGGTCGCGCCGCGCGCGCAGGTCGTCCTCGGCCATGCGGTCGATATCGGCGCCGGCGCAGAAGTTGGTGCCGTTGGCGGTCAGGATCACCGCACGGACATCATCGTTGAAGCGCAATGACTGGAACGCCTCGATCAGCTCCTCGCGCATCTCCTTGGTCAGCGCGTTCATTCGCTCCGGCCGGTTCAGGGTGACGGTGGCGACGGCACCGGAATAGCTGGTCTCGACTTGCATGGGGATCCTCCACTTTGGCCGCAGCATGGCCTGGGATCGCGTAGGCGCCAAGACGGCGTTGACGAAGCACCTGGCGTCGCGCAGCGTCGCGGCAACCGAGGAGAGACGACCATGGCGATACCGCAACAGTTCAGCCGCCTGCGCCTGCCGGTGATCGGCTCGCCGATGTTCATCGTCTCCGGGCTCGACCTGGTGGAGGCGCAGTGCCGGGCGGGGATTCTCGGCACCTTCCCGGCGCTGAACGCGCGGCCACAGGCGGAATTCGCGGTGTGGCTGGAACAGTTGCAGGGGCGGTTGGCGGGCACGCATGGGCTGTATGGCGTGAACCTGATCTGCCATGCCAGCAACGACCGGCTGGCCGGCGACCTCGACACCTGCATGAAGTTTCGCGTGCCGGTGATCATCACCTCGCTGCGCCCGCCGGCCGAGGTGGTGCAAGGGGCACATGAATATGGCGGGTTGGTGTTTCATGACGTGACCACGCTGCGCCATGCCGAGAAGGCGGTGGAGCAAGGGGTGGACGGGTTGATCCTGGTTTGTGCGGGAGCGGGCGGGCATGGCGGGGCAACCTCGCCGTTTGCGCTGTTGCCGGAAGTTCGGAAGTTCTTCGACGGCACGATCATCCTGGCCGGAGCGATCGGCGACGGGGCGTCGGTGCTGGCGGCACAGGCGATGGGCGCGGACATGGTCTATATGGGCACCCGCTTCATCGCCACGCGCGAGGCCAACGCGCCCGATGCCTACAAGCAGATGATCGTCGATAGTGGCAGCAAGGACGTCACCTACACCAACATGTTCTCGGGCGTGCATGGCAATTACTTGTCCAAGAGCATGATCGCGGCCGGACTCGATCCGGCCAACCTGCCGGTACCGGAAACCGGCCGCACCTATGTCGCCGGGCACAAGCGGGAGAAGCCGCAGGCGTGGCGCGACATCTGGGGCGCCGGGCAGGGTTCCGGGGCGATCACCGACATTCCCAGCGTGGCCGAACTGGTCGACCGCATGGCGGCGGAGTATCGCGCGGCGGCGGTCCGTGTCGCGGGGCTGGTGGCGTGATGCTGCCGCTGGCGGGGGTCAAGGTTGTCGAGATCGCGGAGAACCTGGCCGGGCCGTATGCCGGGCAGATCCTGGCGCTGATGGGTGCCGACGTGCTGAAGGTGGAGCGGCCGGAGGGCGACAATGCCCGCGGCTGGGGACCACCGTTCCATGGCGGGATGGCAACGACCTTTCATGCGATGAATCTCAATAAACGCAGCGTTACACTGGATTTTCGTAACGAGGACGACTTCGCCTGGCTGGTCGAGCGCATCGGCCAGAGCGATGTGGTGGTGCAGAACATGCGGCCCGGGGCGCTGGAGAAGCTGGGGCTGGGCGCGCGGTCGATGGTCGCGGCCAACAAGCGGCTGGTCTATTGCTCGCTATGGGCGCTCGGCTCGGTCGGGCCGCGGCGGATGTCGCCGGGGTTCGAGCCGATGGTGCAGGCGTTCTCCGGATTGTTCGCGCTGAACGGCGATCCCGTGGGGGCACCCAGCCGGATCGGGGTGCAGGTTCTGGACCTTGGGACCGGCATGTGGGCGGCGATGGGCATCCTCGCGGCATTGTTGCGGCGGCAGAACACTGGCCTTGGCGGGATCGTCGATACATCGCTGCTGGAAACCGCGATGGGCTGGATGAGCGGGCATTGGGCGGCGTTTGCCGAATCCGGAAAACACCCGCAGCGCGATCGCAGCGGCAATCCGCGCGTAGTGGTGTTCCAGGCAGTGCCAACCGCTGACCGCGAACTGGTGGTCGCCGCCGCCACCGATCGGCTGTTCGCCAAGATGGCGGCCGAGCTGGGACACCCGGAATGGGCGGCCGACCCGCGCTATGCCACCAATGCGGCGCGGGCGGGCAACAAGGACGAGATCATCGGGCTGATCTCGGCGATCATGACGCAGCAGCCGTCGGCGTATTGGGAGGAACGGTTCGAGGCGATCGGCGTGCCCTGTGCGCCGATCAACGACATGGGCGTTCTGCATACCGACACGCAGGTCGCGGCCCTGGGGATGCTGGCGCCGCCGCCGGGGATGACGCTGCCGCTGATGGGCCTGCCGATCAGTTTCGATGGCGCGCGGCCGCCGGTGCGGCATGGGGCGCCGACGCTGGGGGCGGATAATGCGGTGCGCGGCGCGGGTCAGGCGGAGTCAAGATAGCGCGCCAGCCGGGCGCGGTTGTCGTAGTTGCCGCCCTCGCCGATATAGGCGGTGAAGCCCGGGATGGCGGCGATCTGGCCGGCATCGACGGTCATCGCCACCAGGAAGCGGCACGGACGCTTTAGCTTCCATTGCAGCCCCCCGCCGCCCATCGGGTATTGCTGGTCCGGCGGCACCGCTTGCGTGTGCGGCGTGACCGGCACCACCTTGACCAGGCGCTGCTGGCCGGTTTCGGGAATGGTGGCCAGGCTCCAGCGCTGCAACAGGCGATAGCCCTCAACGCCGCGCTCGCGCAGCACGTTTTTATGCACGCGCGGCCGCAGCGCCTCGGCCTCCCAACTCGCGGCGGGCAGACCCTCGCGGCCACCGGAGCGCAGAGTGATGCCGTCGAACTCGAAATCAGGCGGGGACAGCTTCTCCTTGAGCACCAGCACCGCCCACCCTGGCGACAGCCGGCCCTCGGCATAGCCCAGGCTCAGTTCCAGGTTGCGGGCGCTGCGCGGGCCAACCCAGGTGTTCTGGGTGACATTGCCGGCCCAGGTCACCTCCTGGCCGAGCACCGGCGGGGCTTGGGTGGACATCGGCGGCTCCTGTTTGCGGGCCGGCGAAGTCTATCGCCGGCCGCGCCGTTGGGCCATCGGCGTGATTATCGTGCCGCCGCGGCTGGCGCAATCGTGACCAGCCGGGCGTGGCGCTCAGCGCAGCCTGGCGCGCAGTTCGTCCAGCCGGGCGCGATAGCCCGCGGCATCACCGTAGTCGACGAAGGCCTTGTAGCGCGCATGCGGGCCGCGGATCTGGGTGGCGTGGCGGATCGGGCACCAGAATTGTTCGGTGCGCCCGGCGATCTCGCGGGCATAGCCCAGGACGCCGTTGGCGTAGCTGCAATACAGGCAGTTCAGCTTTTCGATCGCGTTCAGGTAGCTCAGGCGGTGACGGTCCAGCACGATGTAGTCACGCCGCGCCACCCGGGCGATACCCCAGGCGCGGAAGCAAAGCTGCTGGTAGATGCTCAGGCTGAGGTCGATCAGGGCGAACGGGATCACCATGCCGTAGATCACCGGAGCCACCGCCAGATGCCGCCAGGGCGTGGCGCGCAGGTAGCTGAACAGGCCGGTGCGCAATTGACGGTTGATCCGCTCGGCCTCGGCCTCGAACACCGCGCGGCCCTTGGCGACCTGGTAGCGGAACTGCGCGCGATGTGCCTCCAGGCGCTGTTCGATCTCCGTCTCGACGGCATGGACCTTGTCGAACAGGCGGTCGATTTCGTCGTTCATGCGCGCCATCCCTGCCCGGCGTTTGCCGGCTATGGCGGATACCACGGGCGGGATGGCCACGTATCGCGCGCCGGCCTGGCCGGTCAGCTTTGATGGGGCGCGTCCGCAGGTGCGGGATGGACGTAGCGGCGGCGCCGGGTCCCACGACGCTGGCTTTGCGGCACCATGAAGACCTCGATGCCGAAATGCACCCCCAGCCGTGCCAGCCGGGCCATCGTGCCCGGCGCGATGGCGTCGCCGAAATATCCGTCGCCGAGGAACTGCACGCTCAGATGCACCTCGCCACCGCTGTCCAGCAGGCGTCGCAGGAACAGCGCACGCTTTTCCAGCGCCTGTGCTGCCGAATCCAGCGCGAAGGCGAACCATTGCTCGCGGGTGACGTAGCGCCATTCGTAGCGCCAGCACGTGTCGCGGTAATGGCCGGGGAGGGCCATGCCGCTCGGGGTGCTGCGTGCGGCACCGACCGCGTGGACGACACGCGGGCGCCAGCGCATTGCCGCCGTGATGGCCGCGGGCGGCAGTGTCGGATGGATGATCAACAGGTCGATGTCGAACCGTCGAGGCGAGGCGAGCCACGCCTCGTCTGTTTCGTTCACGGCGCCGCGATCCAGCGCCGGTAGCGCTCGGCGGAAGCGGCAATCGCCGGCTTGGCACCCGCTTGCATGCCGTGCTCGGAAAATGGGCCGTACAGCCGGTCGAAGGCGAACGGCGCCACCGCCGCCTCGATCGCGGTGACCGTGCGGGCGGGCAGCGGGATCAGGTTCGGGTAGCTGCGCATGAAGCCGACTTTCCCCCGGTCCGGCAGCAGCTGGATGATATCGCCGGTCAGCAGCGCGCCGCGCCCCTCGGCACCGTCGCGCCAATGCAGCATGGCGCCGCCATCGAAATGGCCGGGGGCATTGACCAGGGTGATGCCGTCGGCCAGCGCGTGGGTTGGGCCGGTCCAGAAATGCAGCGCGGGGTCCGGCCGCATGACATGGGCGCGGTCGGCTTCGTGGATCCAGACCGGGCACTCGAAGGCGTGCGCCCACTCGACCATCGTCGAATAGAAATGCGGGTGCGAAATGGCGATGGCGCTGATGCCGCCAAGCGCGCGCACCAGGGCCACGGTGGCGTCGTCCAGCAGCGAGATGCAGTCCCACAGGATGTTGCCTTGCGGACGCACCAGCAGCAGCGCCCGTTGGCCAATCGCGAAGGCGGGGGTGGTGCCAATCCCAAACAGGCCGGGCTCGCGCATCCGCCAGGTGTTGGCATGGTTGCGGCGCAGTTCGGCCAGGGTAGTCCAGCGTTGGCCGGCGGCGCCGACATATTGCCGCTCGTCGTCACAGATCGCGCAGGCCAGTGGGGGTGCTGCGCCGGCGGCTTGCTGGGTGCCGCAGGTGATGCAAATGAAGGGGGTCATGACTGGTGGCGCGCCTGGCTGTCGGCGGGCGCCTGGTCGCGCTCATGCAAGCCGTAGTCGCGCAGCACGGAGGCGACGCGCAGGCGGTAATTGGCGAAGATGCCCGCGCGGCCAGCCACCTGGGTGGCGCGATGGCGTTCGTGGTTGCGCCAGCCGGCGACCGCCGCTTCGTCGCGCCAGAACGACAGCGAGAGCAATTTTGTGGGGTCGGTCAGGCTTTGGAAGCGCTCCACGCTGATGAAGCCGTCCATGGCAGCGAGCTCGTCGCGCAGCCGGGCGGCATGGTCGAGATAGGCGGATGTTTGCCCCTCGGCCGGCTGGACCTCGAAGATGACGGCGATCATGCGCTTTCCTCCGCTGGCGCGTGACTCTGGCGGCTCGGACGCGATTTGGCGAGAGGTCGGCGACACTGCCTGGTTGCGCCGCGGCACCGGGCATGGCTAGCGTCGCGCAGGCACAGCCAATGGGGGAGCCGATGCTGGTGGTTTGGAGTCTGGCGACCTATGCCGGCATTGGACTGGTGGTTGGCGCCGCCTTCGTTCTCGTCGCGGCCCCGCGCGCGCTGGGCCATGCGGCCGCGATCACGCCGGGCGGCCGGGCGCTGCTGTTCCCCGGTGCCGTGGCGCTCTGGCCGCTGGTGCTGTGGCGCTGGGTGCTGTGGCGCTGGGTGCGGGGGGCATGACGGGCGGGCAGCGCCGGCTGCATCGCGCGATCTGGCCGGTGCTGATGGCGCTGCTGGTGCTCGGCGCTGGGATGGCCGTGGCGCTGCGCCCGCCGCCGGAACCGCTCGCCAAGGAGGCCCCGCGATGAGCATCGGGTTTCAGGCGGTGCAGTGGAACCGGGCAAAGATCACCTATGACCTGGTGCTGGCTGCTTGCATTGCGCTGTATCTCGGGGTGTTCTTCGCCGCCTCAGTCGGTGGCCCGGCGCCGGTCGACTGGACGGACCTGCGGCTGAAGGCATTTGGCAGCGGTGCCTTCCTGATGCTCAGCGTCATCCTGTGCATCGGCCCGCTGGCCCGGCTGTCGCCGAGGTTCCTGCCGCTGCTCTACAACCGGCGGCATTTCGGCGTGGCGATGGCGGTGATGGCCGCCCTGCACGGCTGGTCGATGTTCGAATGGTATATCGGCCTCGGCGTGCTGCCGAGCCTGTTGGAGGAGCTGGGCAACCCCGCCGCTTATGCCAGCTTCATCGGCTTTCCGTTCAAGCTGCTGGGCATGCTCGCCCTGGCCATCCTGTTCGTGATGGCGGCAACCAGCCACGATTACTGGCAGCAATACCTCGGCCCGCGCGCGTGGAAAGGGCTGCATATGGCGGTCTATGCCGCCTATGGCCTGGTGGTGATGCACGTGGCACTCGGCCTGTTGCAGAAGCCGGCGGGCGTGTTCATGCCGGCGCTCACCTTCCTGTCGCTCGGCGTGGTCGGCACCCTGCACCTGATGGCCGGCTGGCGCGAATGGGGCGCCGATCGCGACGACACAGCGGAATGGCTGGCGCTGTTCCCGCCGGCCAGCATTGCCGACCAGGCCGCGCGCATCGTCACCGCCGGCGGCGAGCGCATCGCCATCTTCCGCGACGGCGCCATGGTGGCGGCGGTGACCAATCTCTGCGCCCATCAGCAGGGCCCGCTCGGCGAGGGACGCGTGATCGACGGCTGCATTGTATGCCCCTGGCACGGCTACCAGTACCGCCTGTCCGATGGCTGCGCCCCGGCGCCATTCACCGAGAAGCTGGCCACCTATCGGCTTCGGCTGCGCGATGGCATGCTGGAACTAGACCCGCGGAAGCTGGCCCCGGGCACCCCGGCGGCGATCAGCGTGCCGCTCGGCTAACTCTTGAGATGGACCCGACCGCCATGACCGATATCGCCGCCGCCCGGAACGACCTGGCCCCGACCGGGGTGTTGCGGGCCGGGATCAACATGAGCAATTTTCTCCTGGTCACCGGCAAGACCGACAGCGGCAATCCCGTGGGCGTGTCGCCCAGCATGGCGGCCGAGGTGGCACGGCGGCTCGGGGTGACGTTGAAGCTGGTGCCTTATCCCAATCCCGGCGTGCTGGCCGATGCCGCGGGCACCGATGCCTGGGATATCGGGCTGATCGGCGCGGACCCGCTGCGCAGCGAGAAGACCGCCTTCACCGCGGCCTATTGCGAGATCGAGGCGACCTACATGGTGCCGCCGGGCTCGCGGCTGAAGACGATCGAGGATGTGGACAAGCCCGGGGTGAATATCTGCGTCTCCGCTCGCAGCGCCTATGACCTTTGGCTGGAGCGTAACATCAAGCACGCCACCCTGATCCGGGCGAGTGGGCTGGGCGGCGCGTTCGACAAGTATCTTGCCGAGGGGATCGACGCATTGGCCGGGCTGCGGCCGGGGCTGATCGGCGACCACGCGAAGGCGCCGGGGCATGTGATCATGGACGGCAAGTTCATGGCGGTGCAGCAGGCGATTGGCTGCGGCAAGGGCAAGCCGGCGGGGGAGGCGTTCCTGCGCGCCTTCGTCGAGGAAGCGAAGGCAAGCGGGCTGGTGGCGGGGTTCATTGCGCAGCACAAGGTGGTGGGGTTGAGCGTGGCGCCGGCGGCGTAGACGGTTCTCCTTAGTCGCAATCGCACACCAGTCATGGAGGAAAATCCGATCTCGAGCACCGTACCTCTAGATGTCGGCAAATTCCTCTGCGACTTTCATGATCATATGGCGCCAACTTTAGATACCTACGAACAAGCGATATATCTCTACATTTTCAGGCATGGTCGGCTACTTGGAAAGGAAGAGATCGTTATTGGTTTCAAATCTGCTCGCGCGCGAATGGCCGCTGGGATCGGTGAACGAGGTAAGCCGATGAGTGAGGGGACAGCCTATCTCAAGATGGAGTCCCTTCAAGCCAAGGGTTACATCCAAGTCACCGGAACCACGCATCGAGGTCGAACGATTCGCCTTCATTTGCCCCAAGAAATATCGGGACTCATCAAAGAGCGCATGGACGTTGCAGAAATAGACATCGAGGAAATGGATTTTTTTGAAGTTCTCGAAAGTCGGATTTTGTTACTAAAGAGAGAAAATTACAAATGCTTTTATACACTTAGGTCTCTTACGAACGATAACTTTATCGTTGAACACGTCGTATCTCGTCCTTTGGGAGATAACTCATATCGCAATTGCGTGGCAGCCTCGCGAGAGGCCAACAACAGAAAGGGAGCTCTATCGGCAGAGGATTTTTTGCGGAAGTTATTTCGAGATGGATTCTTGAATGACGTCGAATTCCAAGACCGCCGAGAGGCATTGGAAAAACTCCAAGCCGGAGAGCTCAAGCCAGACCTCGGGTGAATTACTGCCTCGACTGATCGTCAGGAAGCAGTCCACGAGGCCACGAGGTAAGCGGAATGTCGACTCGAAATACGTTGCGTTTGTTCAAGTGCGACTTGCCCAATGCAGACCCATGCGCCACGCTGGCCGCACCAAACGCGTGAGGAAAACGTCATGGCCTATAAACCCTTCGACCTGACCGGCAAGGTCGCGCTGATCACCGGCGGCAATTCCGGCATCGGGCTGGGCATGGCGCGCGCTATCGCCGAGGCCGGCGGCGACGTGGCGATCTGGGGGACCAACCCGACAAAGAACGCCGCGGCGAAGGCGTTCCTGGAGGAGACCGGCCGCAAGATCCTGGCGCTGGAATGCGATGTCGGCGACGAGGCGGCCGTCGAGAAATCCTTCGCCACCACCTTGGATGTTCTCGGCCGCGTCGATGGCTGTTTCGCCAATGCCGGCATCGGCGCCGGGCGCTCTACGCCGTTCCATCTCTATGACACCGGCGATTGGCGCAAGGTGATGCGGGTCAATCTCGACGGCGCGATGTACACCCTGCGCGCGGCCTCGCGGCACATGATCGAGCGCGGCGGCGGCGGGCGGCTCTCGGGCACCGCCTCGCTGGCGGCGATCGAGGGCGCGGCGCGCAACGAGCATTACTCGGCCACCAAGGGCGGGCTGGTGTCGATGCTGCAATCGCTGGCGGTAGAGATGGCGCGGCACGGCATCACCGCCAATGCCATCCTGCCGGGCTGGATCGAGACCGACATGACGGCCAAATCCATCGGCAACGAGAAATTCGCCGGCAACGTGATGCCGCGCATTCCGATGCGGCGCTGGGGCAAGGGGGCCGATTTCGGCGGGCTCGCGGTCTACATCATGAGCGATGCCAGCGCGTATCACACCGGTGAGTCCTTTGTGATCGATGGCGGGTATTCGTTGTTCTAGTGGATCGAATCTAACACTTGGTGCCCTCTCTTCACGGCGGCGATAATTTTCGCCGGATCCTTGGTCCAGCGAAAGGGCCGCGGGTTGGCGTTTGTCTCCATCAGAAAGCGCTTGATCGCGGCCTGTAGCTCGACAACAGAGCAG
>CAMBRC010000044.1 GCA_945869965.1 Asaia bogorensis | reverse complement strand
CCGAGCGCCTGGTTGCGCTTGGTTTCCAGCACCACTTCGACGCCGCCGATGCGGATGGCGGCGCAGTCGCCGAGTTCGGCCTGTGCGGGGCCGAAGGATTGGTAGCAGTCACGGGCGAGGCCGATGACGGTGACCTGGGCGTCGACCGGGGTGTTCGAGGTGGGGCCGATCTTGCCGCCGAAGCGCAGGTTGAAGGTGGCGCCGAGGCCGGCGTCGAAGCATAGGCGCACGGCGATGGGGTCCCAGATCGGGCCGAGGGCGGCGTCCTGGACGTCGCGTTCGATGAGGCGCTTGAGGATGGTGGTGTTGTCCGAGGCGGCGCCGCCACCGGCATTGTCGGCGGGGTCGGCCATGACGACGGGGAAGGCGTTCGAGGCGAGGCCGGCGGTGATGCCGGCGTCGACTTCGAGGTAGTCGGGTGCGGTGCGGCCGCGCATGGAGACGAACTCCTCGCCGATGGCGGTGGCGAGCTGGTCGGCCTGGGGTTTGTTGCCGTCGGTGATGACGAGGATGCGGCCGGTCATTTCGGGTACGTCGGCGTAGGGGAAGCAGTGGGCGATGGAGATGGAGAGAATGCCGTCTTTCCCCTCCATGGCCATCATGCGGTCGACGAAGGCGCGCATCAGCGGGAGCGTGGTGGGGTATGAGCCGATCTGGCGGCAGTCGTACATCGCCTGGGTGGGTTTGATTTGCTTGCGGATCGTCTTGAGCACCAGGGTGAGGAGGTCTTCGGCGCGGTCGACGACGTCGGTGTGGGGGAATTCCTTGTAGAGGATGGTGATGTCGGCCAGGCGGACGCGCTTGAGGGTGAGGTGGCAGTGCGGGTCGAGCTCGACGCCGATGATGCAGGCGGGGCCTACGATGTTGCGCACGCGCTCGATGATGTCGCCTTCGACGTCGTCATAGCCGTGGGCGACCATGGCGCCGTGCAGGCCCAGGAGCACGCCGTCGAGCGGGAGGGCCTGGCGGAGTTGGCCGAGAATTTCGTCGCGCATGGTTTCGTAGTCGGCGCGATTGGTGGTGCCGGCGGGCGAGGCGGCGAAGCAGGAGCCTTCGATGAGGGTGAAGTTGTCGACTTTTGCGCGTTGGCGGGCGACGAAGAGGGTGGCGGTGCACATCCGCGGGGCGTCGGCAGGGTGTTCGCCGGGGCGCAGCCAGACGCCTTCCTTGTAGCCCTCGATGGAGGTGGGCAGCGGGGAGAAGGTGTTGGTCTCGGTGGCCAGGGTGGCGGAGAAGAGGCGCATCGGGGGATCCTTTCGGCTCTGGCTCAGAAGAAGGTGCGCACCGCGCCGACCACGTTGTAGGCGTCGTCGACCACGACCAGGACTTGCCATTTGTCGAAGGTGAGGCAGGGGTGGCCGACGCCGAAGCTGACCATGTCGCCGACCTGGAGCGGGGAGTTTTCGGGGACGGTCATGTGGGTGTGCTGGTCGTTGTGGCCGGTGACGAGGTGGCCGGGCGGGGCGGGTTCCGGCTGCGTCATGTTCGAGCCCGGGCGGAACCAGGTTTCGGCGATGGGGCGGTCATCGGTGCCGAGGTCGCGGGCGCCGACGGTGAGCAGGACTTTGTCGGGTTCGGGGCGGGATTGGACATAGGCCCAGACCTCGATGGCCGAGAGCAGGCCGCCGCCTTGGGCCGCGTCCGGGGTGCGGTCAGTTATTTCGGTGAAGAAACGGCGATAGCGGACGGAATCGTGGGTGATGTAGCAGCCGCTGCGGGTGATGATGCGCGTGGGTGATTTGAGGCCGGAATGGGTGAAGCGGGCGAGCACCATGTCGTAAAAAGCTGAGCCTCCGGCGGTGAGAATCACTTCGCCGGGCGAAAACAGGTCTTCCGTTTCGCAGGCCTGGGCAAGGTGGACAAGCATGTCGAGGAAGCCGCGTACTTGGGTTTCGGCGGCGGTGCGGTCGGCAGGGGTCAGGCCCTCGAAGCCCTCGACGCCGCGCAGGGCGAGATAGGGGGCGGCGGCCTTGACCGCGCGGGCGACCTTGAGACCGGTTGCGATGTCACGCACGCCGGTGCGGCCGCCCTGCCAGCCGCCTTCGAGAAAAACCTGTAGCGGGCGGCCGATATTGGCCGCGCGGGTGGCGGCTGCGAGCTGGGCGACGTTGGCTTCGGAATCGACGATGCAATAGAAATCCAGCGTGGGATCGCGTTTCAGTTCGTCCAGCACGTAGCGGATCATCTGTTTGCCGACGAGTTGGTTGGCCAGGATGATCCGGGAGAAACCGAAATCGCGGGCGACGGCGATCTGCTGCGCGGTGGCAACCGTGATGGCCCAGGCGCCGTCGTCCATTTGCTGGCCGAAGAGCTGTGGGGCCATGGTGGTCTTGCCGTGCGGGGCGATCACCGCGCCGGAGCGGGCGACGAAATCGCGCATCCAGGCGGAGTTGTGCTCCATGGCAGATTTCTTCAGCACGGCGAGCGGCATGGGCAGGTCCTCGCGCAGGACGTTCCAGCCCTTCGACGCAATCTCGGCCATCGGGAAGGGCGCGATGCCGCCGGGCATACCCTTGGTCTTGTGGTCCAGCATGTAGTGGCCGACCGATTGCATGAAACCGTCCATGGCGTGCTCCTTCTTGTGGTCCGTGCCGTGGCACGACGGGAAGTCTAGCGGGCTGCGAGGCGCCGGCCGACTTCGTCAGCGTGGGAGTCGGTCAGGGAGACGGGGTTAAAGGTGAGTATGCCTTCGTCCCGCCGGCCGAGCCCGCAATGAATGGCCGGGCTGCCAGCTGCGAGTATGCGCGCCAACGCCATGGCAGTGTCGAGATCAGCGGTCTTGAGGTTCAGGATCGGGATCGCACCGCCCTCAATGGAGAGGCCCTCGCCGCCGGCCAGGGTGGCGATGCGTTGCAGCCGGGCGAGCCATGTATTGCGTCGCGCAACCTCGTCGGTAGAGGTGAAGCGCTTCAGCGCCGCGCACAGCCCGGCAATCTCCTCCTTGCCCACCTTGCACGACCGCCCGATGCCGTGGTGCGGCAGGCCGCGCATCTGGCGCAGCGGGGCGAACTCGGCCGGCGGGGACCAGGCATCCTCGTAGATATCGAGGTCGAGCATCTGCAACAGGGCGCTGGCGATGAGGTCGGCGCGGCCGGCGAGGATGCCGCTGGATTGCGGGCCGCCGATCGCCTTCCCGCCGGAGAAGCACACGAGGTCCGCGCCCTCGTCGAGGAACAGGTGCAGGTTGGCGGCGGGCGGAAGCTGGCCGGCGGCATCGACCAGGACCGGCAGGCGATGCTCCCGGCCCACCGCAGCGATTTCGCGCAACGACGGCTTCGATTGCGCGCCGGCGAGATAGTAGATGCCAGCGGTGTTCTTCGTAATCGCGGCTTCGAGTTCCCAGGGGGCGGCATCGCGCACGCCAGGGCCGGAATAGCGGTCGGGAATGCCGATCTCCACGATGCGGGCACCGGCGACCAGCAGCGCCTTGTCGTACATGTTGCGCTGGCTGCGCACCATCAGGAACTCCCGCCGCCCGTCCGGCACCTCCGGCAGCGCGTTCATCCGCGCGGGGTCAAGACCAGCAAGGATGGCGGCGGTGCCGAGCAGGACGGCGGCGGACGCGCCCGAGGTAACGATCCCGGCCTCCGCACCGGTGGCCTCGCGGATGATGCGCGAGGCCGCGGCCTGGAGGGCAACCATGTCGACGCAGGCCAACGACGCCTGGCGCATCGCCTCGGCCACCTCGGGCGCCATCAGCCCGCCTGACAAGCGGGTGACCGTGCCGCAGGCATTGATGATCTCCGGCACGCCGAGTTCCGCATAGATGCTCATCGCGCCGCTCCTAAGCCGCCCGCGCCAACGCCTGTCCCCGCACCAGATCAGCGCATTTCTCGCCGATCATGATGCAGGCGGCGTTGGTGTTGCCGCTGACCATCGTCGGCATCACCGCGGCGTCTGCCACGCGCAGCCCGGCGATCCCGTGCACCCGCAACTGGTCATCCACCACCGCCATCGCGTCCTGGCCCATCTTGGCGGTGCCAATCGGATGGAAGATCGTGCCGCCATAGGTGCGGGCATACTCCATCATCTCGTCATCGCTCTGCACCGCCTCGCCCGGCAGGTATTCGCTGTCGATGAAGGCGCGCATCGCCGGCTGGGCCGCGATCCGGCGCCCGAGCTTCAGCCCGGCCAGCAGCACCGTCCGGTCGAGCTCGGCCGAGAGGTAGTTGGGATGGATCGCCGGTGGCGCCAGCGGATCGGCGGATTTCAGCAGGATCTCGCCCCGGCTCTCCGGCCGCAACTGGCAGACGTTCTGCGAAAATCCGGAGAACTTGTGCAGCCCCTCGCCCGGCCGGTCGGCGGAGAAGCCGATGAAGTGGAACTGGATGTCCGGCGCCTCCAGCTCCGCCCGGCTCTTGGTGAAGATGCCCACCTGGCCGGCGCTGGCGGTCAGCGGGCCGGTGCGGAACAGGGCGTATTGGATGCCCATGATCGCCATCCTGGCCGGCGACATCATGATGTCGTTGACCGTGATCGCCTCGGTACACTTGTAGACGAAGCGCACCTGGTAATGGTCCTGCAGGTTCTGCCCGACACCCGGCAGGTCGTGCGCCACCTCGATCCCCTTCTCGGCCAGATGCGCCCCCGCCCCGATGCCGGACAGCATCAGCAACTGCGGCGAGTTGATCGCGCCGCCGCACAGGATCACTTCCCGCGTCGCGCGCACCGTATGGCTCTGGCCACCCTGGCGATAGGACACCCCCACGGCCCGCTTGCCGGCCATCAGCACCCGCTCGGCCTGGGCATGGGTGATCACCCGCAGGTTCGCCCGCTTCATCGCCGGCTTGAGAAACGCCCGGTGCGCGGACCAGCGCCGGCCGTTCTTCATCGTGTTCTGGTAGTAGCCGACGCCTTCCTGCTCCGCGCCGTTGTAGTCCTCGTTGCGCGGAATCCCGACCGCCTCAGCCGAAGCCACATAGGCCTCGGACAGCCGCGAGCGTGCCGCGAAATCGATCACGCTCAGCGGCCCGTCGCGCCCACGCAGGGCATCGTCCCCTGCCCCCACCCGGCCCTCGCTGCGCTTGAAATACGGCAGCACGTCGTCCCACGCCCAGCCCTGGTTACCCAGTTGCCGCCAGTGGTCGTAATCCGCCGGTTGCCCGCGCACATACAACAGCCCGTTGATGCTCGACGACCCACCCAGCACCTTGCCGCGCGGCCAGAACAGTTTTCGTCCATTTGCCCCAGGATCGGGCTCGGTCTCGTACATCCAGTTCACGCTGGGATCGACAATGGTCTTGCCATAGCCGATTGGCACATGGATCCAGATATTTCTGTCAGGCCCACCGGCCTCCAGCACCACCACGCGCACGCCGGGATCCTCCGACAGCCGCGCGGCCACCACGCACCCGGCGGACCCAGCCCCAACCACGACATAATCAGCCTCGATGGTTTCCATGACGACTCCCCGTTGCCTGGCGTCTCGACGGCGCACAGGATGCCCGGATGACCGCGATTGCGCCACCTCCTGACCTTTTGGCCGCACTGCGCCGCATGGGCATCGCCGTGGGGCGGGGCACGCTGGGCGAACAGCTCACCGGCGGCGTGTCGTCCGACATCTGGCGCATCGACCTGCCGGACGGCGCGATCTGCGTGAAGCGAGCGCTGGGCAAGCTGAAAGTGGCCGCCGATTGGCGCGCGCCGGTGGGCCGCAACCGGTTCGAGGCCGAATGGATGCGCGTGGCCGCCGCCGCGGCTCCCGGCGCGGTGCCGCGCCTGCTGGGCCAGGACGAGGAAGCCGGCGCCCTGGCGATGACCTATCTACCGGCCGAAACCTATCCGCTGTGGAAAGCGCAACTCCGCGATGGACTCGCTGACTCGAGATTCGCAGCTCGAGTCGGACAGCGAGTCGGTCGAGTCCATGCGGCGACATCAACTGATTCATCGATTCCTGGCCGATTCCCCACCGACGAAATCTTCTTCGACATCCGCCTCGAACCCTACCTGGTCGCCACCGCCGCAAAGCACCCTGACCGCGCCGCCGCCCTGCACGCCCTGGTCGCCGCCACCCAGGCCAACAAGCACGCCCTGGTCCACGGCGATGTCAGCCCGAAGAACATCCTGGCCGGCCCCGACGGCCCGGTCTTCCTGGACGCCGAATGCGCCTGGTGGGGCGATCCCGCCTTCGACCTCGCCTTCTGCCTCAACCACCTGCTGCTGAAATGCCTGTGGACCCCCGCCGCAACCCAGGGCTTCCTCGCCTGCTTCACCGCGCTGGCCGCCGCCTACCGCGCGGAGGTCACCTGGGAGCCGCCCGAGTCCGTAGAGGCCCGCGCCGCCCGCCTGCTGCCCGGCCTGCTGCTGGCCCGGGTGGATGGCAAGTCGCCGGTGGAGTACATCACCACCGAAGCACCGCGCGCCACCGTGCGCCGCACCGCCCGCGCCCTGCTGGCCGATCCCGTCGATCGCCTGCAGGACGTGCGCCACGCCTGGGAAGAAGAATTGCGCCGATGAGCGACACCGAGATCGTCTACGTCCACGGCCGCCGCGTCTGGGACAGCCGCGGCCGCCCCACCGTCGAGGCCGAAGTGATGCTGGCCGGCGGCGCAGTCGGCCGCGCCATTGCTCCGGCCGGCGCCTCCACCGGCAGCGGCGAAGCGCTGGACCGACGTGATGGCGGCCCGACCTTTGGCGGCTTCGACGTGACCCAGGCTGTCGCGGCCGTCACTGGCGAGATCGCCGAGGAAATCCTCGGCCGCGACGCCAGCGACCAGGCCGGGCTGGACGCCGCCATGATCAAGCTCGACGGCACCCCGGCGAAGACCCGCCTCGGCGGCAACGCCATCCTCGCCGTCTCGATGGCCAACGCCCATGCCATGGCCGCCGAAGCCGGCAAACCGCTCTACCGCCACCTCGGCGGCGACACCGCCGACCTCCTGCCGCTCCCCCAAATCCAGATCTTCGGCGGTGGCGCCCATGCCGGCCGCCGCGTCGACATCCAGGACTTCCTCATCGTCTGCCCGGCGGCCAAGAACTTCGCCCAGGCACTGGACTGGACCGCCGAGGTCTATCGCCACGCCGGCCTCCTCATGAAAGAAGCCGGCCTGCTCCAGGGCGTGGCCGACGAGGGCGGCTGGTGGCCGGCCTTCACCAACAACGAACAGGCGCTGGAAATGCTCGTCCGCGCCATCGAGCGCGCCGGCTACATGCCGCGTGACCAGGTCGCCATCGCGCTCGACATCGCCGCCAGCGAATTCGGCCGCAACGGGCGCTACCAGCTCGGCCTGGAAGCCCGCGAACTGGACAGCGACGGCATGTGCGAAATGCTCGGGCGTTGGATCGACCGCTACCCCATCGTCTCGATCGAGGACCCGCTGGCCGAGGACGACCAGGCCGGCTTCGTCGCCTTCACCAAAGCCTACGGCCAGAAAATCCAGGTCGTCGGCGACGATTTCCTCGTCACCGAAGCCGCCCGCATCCACGCCGCCGCCACCACCGGCGCCGCCAACACCGTCCTGATCAAGCCGAACCAGCGCGGTACCCTGACCGAGACCAAGGCCGCCTGGGACGCCGCAAAAGCCGTGGGTTACGCCGGCATCGTCTCCGCCCGCTCCGGCGAGACCGAGGACACCACCATCGTCCACCTCGCCATCGGCTGGGGCTGCGGCCAGCTCAAGGTCGGCAGCTTCGCCCGCAGCGAACGCATGGCCAAGTGGAACGAGGCCCTACGCATCGAGGAAGCCCTCGGCCCGCTCGCCCGCTTCGCCGGCGGCAGCATGCTGGGCCGCTCCAAACCATGAACGTCCTGCTGCACTACAATGCCGGCCCGGCGCTGAAATCCCGCCTCGCCGCCCTGCCCGGCCTGTCCCTGCGCTGCGTGGCCGAGGGCGACGACGAAGCCCTGTTCGCCACCCTGCCCGACACCGATGTGCTCTGGCACGTGCTGCAACCCTGCACCGCCCAGGTGATTGCCGCCGCCCCGCGCCTCAAGCTAATCCAGAAGATCGGCGTCGGCGTGAACACCATTGATCTCGAAGCAGCGAAGGCCCGCAGCATTGCCGTCTGTAACTTGCCCGGCACCAACTCCCGCGCCGTCGCCGAAATGACCTTGCTCCTGATGCTGGCCACCCTGCGCCGCCTGCCGCAATTCGACGCCGCCCTGCGCGCCGGCACCTGGGCCACACCGCCCCTGGTCCAAGACCGCCTGGGCGAACTCGGCGGCCGCATCGTCGGCCTCGTCGGCTTCGGCGCCGTGCCCGCCATCCTCGCCCCGATCCTCGCCGCCATGGGCTGCCGCGTGCTCTACACCGCCCGCGCGCACAAGCCCGCCCTGCCCTACGAATACCGCGATCTCAACGCCTTGCTGGCCGAATCCGACATCGTCTCGCTGCACATCCCGCAGACCGCCGAAACCACCCGCCTGATCAACGCCCAAGCCCTCGCCCGCATGAAACCCGGCGCCATCCTGATCAACACCGCCCGCGGCGGCCTGGTCGACGAACCCGCCCTGCTCCAGGCCCTAGCCACCGGCCACCTCGCCGCCGCCGGCCTGGATGTCTTCGACCGCGAGCCAACACAAGCCGACAACCCGCTGCTAAAACAGGACAACGTCGTCGTCGCCCCGCACGTTGCCTGGGTCACCAGCGGCACCTTCGACCGCTCCTTCACCATCGCTGCCGAGAACATAAGCCGCCTCGCGGCGGGCACCGAACTGCTCAACTGCGTCATATGAAAGAAAGCATGTTCTTTTTTGAAAAAAAGAACCAAAAAACTTTCATCCGTTTGGGCCGAGACTATCCACCGGCAAACGGATAAAGTTTTTTTGCTTCTTTTTGTTCACAAAAAGAAGAGTCTTCCTTCCCCCTGGAGGTTCCCATGCGTGTCATTGCCACCGGCCTGCGCTTCCCCGAAGGCCCCGTCTACCTGAACGACGGCTCCATCGCCCTGGTCGAGATCGCCAGCGGCGCCGTCACCCGCATCGCCCCCGACGGCACCAAGACCACCATCGCCACCCCCGGCGGCGGCCCGAACGGCATGGCGGTCGGCCCAGACGGCGCCTTCTATGTCTGCAACAATGGCGGCTTCACCTGGTCCGAGGAGGGCGGCGTGATCCGCCCGGGCCTGCAACCCGAAAACTACGAAACCGGCCGCATCGAGCGCATCGACCCCACCACCGGCACCGTCACCCGCCTCTACGACTCCTGCAACGGCCACAAGCTGCGCGGCCCCAACGACATCGTCTTCGACAGCGAAGGCGGCTTTTACTTCTCCGACCTCGGCAAAACCCGTGCCCGCGACCGCGACTGGGGCGGCCTCTATTACGCCCGCCCCGACGGCTCCTTCATCACCGAAATCGGCTACCGCCTAAACACCCCGAACGGCGTCGGCCTCTCGCCAGACGGCAAGACCGTCTACGTCGCCGAAACCGCCACCGCCCGCCTCTGGGCCTTCGACCTCGAAGCCCCCGGCGTAGCCAAGCGCCACCCCGGCCAACCCCATGGCGGCCGCTTCGTCTGCGGCCTCGGCGGCCTGCAAATGTTCGACAGCCTCAAGGTCGACGCCGCCGGCAATATTTGCATCGCCACCCTGGTCACCGGCGCCGTCACCGTCATCGCCCCGGACGGCCGCGTGCTCCGCGTGGTCCGCTTCGCCGACCCGATGACCACCAACATCTGCTTCGGCGGCCCCGGCCTGACCAAGGCCTACGTCACCCTCTCCGGCATCGGCCAACTGGTCGAGCTCGACTGGACCGGCGCCGACTGGGACGTCCCGGGCCTTCCGCTGGCCTACACCGCCTGAGCCCGCCACGCCGGCTCGCGCGCATTGCTGTCGCGGCCACTAAATTGTTACACAAAAACAACGGACGCACAAAGCAAGAAAGCCTGGGCTCTGCCCAGACCCGCCAAAGGCCGAGGGCCTTTGGAAACCCAATCCTTAAGTATTAAGGGTCCAGGGGGCTTGGCTCCCTGGCGGGTCTGGGCGGAGCCCAGCCTTACTCTCCGCTTCTACTCCCCCTGCAAAACCCGCATCAGCCCAAGCCGCAACCCCTCGACATCCCGCACCTCGACATCCGGCTCCTCCAGCCAGCTCCGCGCCCGCTGCCCCGCATGCCGCCCGCCGCGAAACAACACCGTGCCCATCCCCAACGCCCGCGCCGGCGCGATATCGTTGTCGATCCGATCCCCCACCATCACGCATTCCTCCACCGGCCGCCCAAGCGCCGAGACAATCTCAAGGAAGAACCGAGGATCCGGCTTGCGCAGCCCCATCACCTCCGAAATCCCATGCACCGCGAACAGGTGCAGCAACCCCGCCTCCCCCAGCGCCGTCAGCATCGCCACCGGCTGATTCGCCGCCAGCGCCAGCCGCACCCCCTGCGCCTGCAACGCCACCAGCAATTCCGCGATCCCCGGCCGGATCTCCGGCGCCCCCCGCCCCAGCCGCGCCGCCTCGGCAATCCGGCTCCACACCAGCGGCGCCCGCCCCGCGTCCCCTTCCATCAGCTCCCAAACCACCGCCTGATACGCATGCGGCGCGTGGCTCTCCACGGCCCCCCGCCAAGCCGCGTCATAGGCAGCGTCGGTCACCTCCCGCCCGATCGCCTGCCGCACCTCGCGCCGGATGATCCCATCCATCAGCGCTTCCCAGGCCACCTCGGTTTCGATCGGCCCGCCGACATCGAAAAGAACCGCCCGCCGTTTCATGCCCGCCGTTTCATGCCCGTCGTTTCATGGCCGTCGTTTCATCCCGCCCCACCCCGCCGCGCCCTCAAAGCCCGCCGTATCGCCAGCCATCGCAGCGCCAACCGCCCGCGCCCCCGCCGCAGCAACCGCCGGACCACCTCCAGCATCGGCCGCACCAGCCGCATCGCCCAGTCCCGCGCCACATGCACCCACCCCACCAGCCAGGCAAACCAGCCAATCCGCAACAGCGCCGGCGCGCACGCCTGATAGACAAACACCGCCAGCAGCGTCGACCCCAGCCGGATCACCACATACGCCTCCAGCCCCGCCACCGGATACCCGCGCGCCACCAGCCCGATCGCCCAGATCTTGCCGGCAATCCCCACCACCTCCAGCCCCAGGAACAACGGCAGCACGGCATAGCCGGACAACGTCCCCAGCCACACCTCCACCCGCCGCACCGGCCCCGCCGTCCGCACCGCCCGCAGCACAAACAGCGCCCCGGCCCAGACCACATCCTCCAGCACCACCATCAGCAGCGCCAACGGCAGCAGCAACAGGTTCATCAGGCGACGCAACCAGCGCGGCATCAAAAATCCTCCCCCGCCCAGCCAACCCCGGCGACCAGACGCCCATAACCGTATACCATCGGCCGCATGAGCCCCGTCCATTCCTTCGAACTCATCCTCGTCCTGCTGGCCATCGCCGTCGGCCTCGCCGTCCTGGCCCGCCGCCTGAACATCCCCACCGCCGTGGTCTTCGTCCTCGGCGGCATGGTCCTCGCCGTCACCCCGGGCCTGCCGGAAATCCGCCTGGACCCGGACCTCACCATGGTCCTGTTCCTGCCGCCACTGCTGATGGCGTCGGCCTACTTCACCTCATGGCGCGCCTTCCGCGCCAATCTGCGCCCCATCCTCCTGCTCGCTGTCGGTGCCGTCGCCTTCACCACCGGCATCGTCGCCGTGGTGCTCCACACCCTGATCCCGTCTTTGCCCTGGGCCGCCTGCTTCGCCTTCGGCGCCATCGTCTCGCCCCCCGATGCCATCGCCGCCGCCTCCATCCTCGAACGCCTGCGCATGCCGCGCCGCATGGTCACCATCCTGTCCGGCGAAAGCCTGGTGAACGACGCCTCCGGCCTAGTGCTGTACCGCTTCGCCGTCGCCGCCACCATGACCGGTCTGTTCGACCCCACGATGGTCAAGGTCACCATCGTCGGCGTCTCCGTCGGCGGTGTGGTCGTGGGCATCCTCGCCGGCATGCTCCTGGTCTGGCTGGCCCAGCGCCTGCGCGACACCCACATGGAAACCGCCGCCTCCTTCCTCGCCGCCTGGGGAAGCTACATCATCGCCGAACAGCTCCATGTCTCCGGCGTGCTTGCAACCGTGGCCTGCGGCGTCTGGTTCGGCTTCCGCCGCCACGAAGCGCTCTCCGCCCGCACCCGCCTCGAAGCCGCCGCCACCTGGAGCTTCGTCGTCTTCGTCATGGACGCGCTGGTCTTCAACCTGATCGGCCTCTCCCTGCAAGGCGTGCTCGACCGCATCGGCCCGGGCGAGGCCGCCCAACTTGCCCCCGTCGCCCTGGCCGTCCTGGCCACCGTCATCATCGGCCGCTTCGTCTGGGTCTTCCCCGCCGCCCACCTCTCCCGCCCGCCCTGGGTCCGCAAGCGCGATCCCGTCCCCTCGGTCGCAACCCTCACCGTCATCTCCTGGGCCGGCATGCGCGGCGTGGTCAGCCTGGCCGCCGCCCTCGCTTTGCCCGCCGCCTTCCCCGGCCGCGATACCATCATCATCCTCACCTTCGCCGTCATCCTCGGCACCGTGCTGATCCAGGGCGTCACCCTCGGCCCCCTCATCAAGGCCCTCGGCCTCAGCAAATCCCCCGCCACTGACGACGGCGAACACCCCGCCATCGCCGCCCGCACCGCCGCCGAACGCGCCGCCCTCGCCGCCATCGAACTGCGCGCCGCAGACCCGCTCGACGGCGCGATGGCCCAAGACCTGCTGGCCGAATTCCGCGACCGCGCCGGCACCCACCACAACCACGCAGCCCCAAACCCGGCCGCCAGCCGGGCAACCCACCAGGCCCGGCTCGCCCTGCGCCTGCACGCCAACCAGGCCGCCCGAACCCACGTGGTCGCCCTCGCCCGTGACGGCGAACTCGGCGAAGAGGAACTCATCGCCGTGGTCGAGGAACTGGACCTCGAAGACCTCCGCCTGCGCCGCCAGCTCGGCGGCGCTGCGCATTAAGAGGGAGGCTAAAAGTTAGAAAAAGATCTTCTTTTTGTGAACAAAAAGAAGCAAAAAAACTTTGTTCACTGCGTCCGTCCCTCCCGCCGGGCGTGCATGCCGTTGGATTCGGGGAGCCTCTGGCCGTCCGGGATAGAAAAAAACTTTGACTCGATGATTTTTTCCTTGCGCGGTGAACGGAAGTTAGTTAGTGTCCGGCGTATGGAAACACAGTCAACCTCCCCCTTGGCGGCCCGGTTCGCCGGCCTGCACGCCGCGGTGGAAGCAGACTCGAAATCCGCCTGGATACCCGCCGTCATCCACGCCGCCATCGCCGCCATCTTCGCCCGCATCTTCGGCCGTCTCGAACAACTCATCCAGCTCTGGCAAGCCGGCCAACTCACCCAACCCAAATGCCCCCAGCCGCCCCGCGCCACCCCCTAGGCCAGCGAAGGAAGCACCGCGCGCGCCCAGATCCCGCATGCCCGCGATGCGTCCCGCCGCGCCGCAATCCCTGGCGCCTTCCATCATGGCGCGACACATCCCCGCACCGGCGCCGCTGGCCACAACTCCCCGTTCGCCCGCGCCGGCCAGATCCCCGGCTCGCGCCATCCCTGCGCCACCACCGCACCCGGCAGGCCGCAAATCCCACCAAAATCGCAAAAACCCGGTTTGGCCTCGGCGCCGACGCACGGCTATATTATTACGTTATCGTTTTATTATAATACGACAACCATCAACAGGGCGTTTGCAACGGCCCACAGCGCCGCGACGGCGCCGGTGCCGCCGCCCGCGGTGGCCCCGCCGACATCGGCGGCCCCGCCGATGGCCGCGGCGCAAATACCTGCGGTGCCGCACCCGGCGGCGGTCCAGCCATGGCCGGCCCAGGGCGCGGCGCGAACACCTGCGGCGGCACAACCGGCGCGCCCGAAAGCGGCGGCCATCCCCCCCCACGCGGCCCACTCACCAGCGGCGCATTCACCGGTGGCGCAACCACTGCCGGGGCAACGCCCCGAGGCGGCCCGCCAAACACCCCCGGGGGCCGCCCGCCGCCATACCCCGGCGGCTGCCCGAACACCGGCACCGGCCGGTGCGGCTGCGCCACCCCCGGCGGTGGCCGGCCGGCGTGATGGCCATGCCCCGGCGAAAAATGCCGCCGCGGCGGCAGCCAGCCCCAACGCGGCCCGATCTGGATCCAGGTGCCGAAATGCCACGGCGTATAGCCCCATGCCCGGTCCTCCGCCCAGGCATCGGCATACGGGCTCCACCCCGTCACCACCGGCGGATACCAGACCTGGCCATACTCCGGATTGCTCGCCCAAACCCCGTCGCGCAACAGCGCCGCCCCGCCCGGCAACTCGGCCAGCTCGTCGTACGGCACCCCAGGAGCCGCCCCAGCCACCGGTGGCGGCAAGCTGGGCTGCGCCAACACCGGTGGCGCCAAGCTGGGCCGGACCACCTGCGGCATCGCCGGCATGCTGGCATCATCGGCCAGAAACCCGTCCGCAACCCCGGCCCGCAGACTCCCCGGCCGCCCGTCCGCGCCCCCGATCACCCCGGTCTGCCCGGCCGCCACCATCATCGAAACCCCGGCCCCATAGACCTGCGCCATGCCCCGGCTCACCCCAACCGTCGCCGCCCCGCCATCCCCGGCCTCGATCACATACAACCCCGGCGCCGCCAGGATCACCGACCCGCGCGGCATCACCACCCGCGCCACCTGCCCTGCCAGCAAGCTGCGCACCAGTACCATCGTCCGCCCCTGCTCCAGCGTCAGCGCCGGCGTCGCCGGATGCGCGCTATCGATGCGCAGCACCGTGCCGGGATCCAGCCCCACCCGGTTGGCCCCCAGATCCAGCTCGACCTGGCTGCGCGGCCCGGTCCGCACCGTCTGCCCCTCGGACAGCGCCGCCCCGCGCGCCACATTGGCCCATCCGCCCCCCGGCGGCCGCAGCGAAACCGGCCCGCTGGCCTCGGCAATCCGCCCCACCGGCCCCTGCGCCACCGCCGGCATTGCGAGCATCAGCCCGGTCACCAGCGCCAGCCCAGACATACGAAGCGATCGCAGCATGAACTCGACCTCCACCTCCGCCCAATGGCGAGGACAAAGATCAGCCTACCCCGCCATCATGGCAGCACCACGGCGGCAACATCCATCAACCCGCCGCAATCGCGCGTCATAACCACCACGTTCACCGGAGTGCGAACACCATGCCCCGCTACCGCATCATCCTGGCCGCCCTCGGCCTGTTCGCCCTGGGCGGCTGCGTCGCCTACCCGGTCGAGGGCGTCTATGCCCAGCCCGCACCTGTCTACGTCGCCCCGCCCTCAGTCTATATCGGCGGCGGCTACGGCGGCTACCGCCCGCAGTACCGCGGCCACCGCCACGGCGGCTGGGGCCATCGCGGCTGGCGCTAGTGGCCTAAAGCCTGGACGATCTCTTCGGTCATCTTCTTGGCGTCCCCGAACAGCATCATCGTGTTCGCCCGGAAGAACAGCTCGTTATCCACCCCGGCATAGCCCGACGCCATCGAACGCTTGACGAACAATACCGTGCCGGCCTTGTCCACTTCCAGAATCGGCATCCCGTAGATCGCCGATTGCGGATCGGTCTTGGCCGCCGGGTTGGTCACATCGTTGGCGCCGATGACATAGACCACATCGGCGCTGGCGAACTCGCTGTTGATCTCCTCCAGCTCGAACACCTCATCATACGGCACGTTCGCCTCGGCCAGCAGCACGTTCATATGCCCCGGCATCCGCCCGGCCACCGGATGGATGGCGTACTTAACAACAACGCCTTCCTTCTTCAGCGTATCCGCCATTTCGCGCAGAGCATGCTGCGCCTGCGCCACCGCCATGCCATAGCCCGGCACGATGATCACCTTGGAAGCATTCTTCATGATGAAGGCCGCATCCTCGGCCGCCCCCGCCTTGACCGCCCGATCCCCGCTCGCCGCCGGTCCCGCCGCCGCGCCGCCATCCGTGCCAAAGCCGCCGAGCAACACATTGATAATGCTGCGGTTCATCCCCTTGCACATGATGTACGACAGGATCGCGCCCGATGCCCCGACCAGCGCCCCGGTGATGATCAACGCCAGGTTGCCGATGGTGAAGCCAATGCCCGCCGCCGCCCAGCCCGAATAAGAGTTCAGCATCGACACCACGACCGGCATGTCCGCCCCGCCAATCGGGATGATCAGCAGGAAACCGAGCGTGATCGACAACAGCGCGATGATCCAGAACAGCACCAGGTTGCCACCCGTCGCCACAAACGCCACGACCAGCGCCAGGATCAGCAGCGCAATGCCCAGATTGACCTGGTGCTGCATCGGAAAGGTGATCGGATTGCCCTTCATCAACGCCTGCAACTTGGCAAACGCGATCAACGAGCCCGAGAAGGTGATGCCGCCAATCGCCAGGCCGAGCGACATCTCGACCAGGCTTTGGGTATGCACGTCGCCCGCCCGGCCAATGCCGAACGACTCCGGCGCATACAACGCAGCGGCGGCCACGAATACCGCGGCGAGACCGACCAACGAATGGAACGCCGCCACCAGCTGCGGCAGCGCCGTCATCTGGATCTTGCGGGCCAGCACCGTGCCGATACCGCCGCCAATAACGATGGCCAACAGGATCAGCCCGAAGCCGGAAGCCGACATGCCGTGCTGCAACAACGTGGCGGCAATGGCGATCGCCATGCCGATCATGCCCATCCGGTTGCCCCGCTGGGACGTTTCGGGATGCGACAGGCCGCGCAGGGCCAGGATGAACAGGACGGCGGCGACGAGATAGACGGCGGAGGTGATGCTGGCGGACATCTCTCAGGCCTTCTTCTTGAACATCGACAGCATCCGCTGGGTCACCAGGAAGCCGCCGAAGATGTTCACCGAGGCCAACAGCACGGCAATGAAGCCGAAGGTCCGCGCCCAGCCGCTCTCGGCCAGCCCGGTGGCCAGCATCGCGCCGACCACGATCACGCTGGAGATCGCGTTGGTGACACCCATCAGCGGCGAATGCAGCGCCGGGGTGACGTTCCACACCACGTAGTAGCCGACGAAACAGGCCATCAGGAAGATCGCCAGCAGGAAGATGAACGGCTGCACCGCCTCGGCCACCGGCCCGGCGGCGTCGGCATAGGCGCGCAGATTCTGCGCGAGGGCGGCGGCCTGGTCGGCCAGTTGGGCGGGAGTCATGGCATGGTCTCCGGTCGAATCAGGCTGCGGCCTTGGGGGCGAAGCTGGCGTGTACCACGGCGCCACCGCGGGTCAGCAGGGTGCCGCGGACGATGTCGTCGGCCTCCGGCAGCTTTGGCGCCTTCGCGTCCTTGTCCCAGAAGCTGGTCAGGAAGGTCAGCAAATTGCGGGAATAGAGCGCGCTGGACGCCACCGAAATGCGGCCGGGCCAGTTGCGGTAGCCGAGCACCTTGACCCCGCCCGGCGTGGTGATGACCTCGCCCGGCACGGTGAGCGCACAGTTGCCGCCGGCGTCGGATGCCAGGTCGATCACCACGCTGCCGGGCTTCATGCTCTCGACCATCGCCGCGGTCAGAAGGATCGGGGCGCGGCGGCCCATCACCAGCGCGGTGCAGATGATGATGTCGTTCTTGGCCACCGTCGCTGCAACCAGCTCGGCCTGCTTCTTCAGGAAGGCCTCGCTCATCTGCCCGGCATAGGCGCCTTTCTGGGCGGCGGTCTCGTCATCCTCGACGCCGATGAAGGTGCCGCCGAGCGACTTGATCTCTTCCTTGGCGGCCGGGCGGACATCGGTCGCGCTGACGATAGCACCCAGGCGGCGGGCGGTGGCGATCGCCTGTAAGCCGGCCACGCCGGCGCCGAGCACGAAGACGCGGGCCGGCGGCACCGTCCCGGCGGCGGTCATCATCATCGGGAAGCCGCGCTCGAAGGCGGCCGCCGCCTCGATGATGGCGCGGTAGCCCGCGAGGTTGGCCTGGCTCGACAGCACGTCCATCGCTTGCGCGCGGGTGATGCGCGGCAACAGTTCCATCGCCACCGTGTCGATCCCGGCGGCGGCCAGGGCGGGCACGACATCAGGGGTGGCGAGCGCATTGGCGATACAGATCAACAGTGCGCCGCGCGGGATCAGCGCCCGCTCGGCCTCGCCCGGCATCTGCACCGCCAGCACCACGCCGGCACCGGCGAGCAGGCTGGCGGCATCGGGCGCGATCTCGGCGCCGGCTTCGCGGAACTGCTGGTCGGAGATGGCGGCACCCTGGCCGGCACCGGCCTCGACGGCGATGCTCAGGCCGAGGGCGGCCAGCTTCTTCACCGTATCGGGGGTGGCGGCGACACGCGTCTCGAACGCGAACCGTTCCTTCAGGATCGCGAGGCGCATGCGCTCATCCTTATACTGCATCACTTTGGCGGCGTCTGCCGATCCGGGCGCGGCATGACAAAGCAGCCGACCCGCGTTCACACGCCGTCCGCAAATGCCGCATCCGGGCGCACATTGCCTCCGCGCGGCGCTGCCAGCAAGGGACAGCCGCAAGAAATCCCGCAGCCCTGCCCCGCCCGCCGATCGCAATCGGCTTTGATTCAGATCATTTCGGCGAGATGCTGCCGCTTGCAGCGATGCCGGGCCACTCGTAGAAACGGTGCATCAGCAAACACCGGGGAGCCCACGATGAGCAAGATCATCCGCACTGAGCCGAACGCCATCCTGTCCAAGGCGGTCGAGTACCATGGCTTTGTCTACCTCCAGGGCTGCACCGCCAAGGACACCAGCGCCGACATCAAGGGCCAGACGAAGTCGGTGCTCGACCAGATCGACGCCATCCTGGAAACCCATGGCACCGACAAGACCCGGCTGTTGCAGGCCCAAATCTGGGTGAAGGACATCCGCGACCGCGACGCCATGAACGAGGTCTGGACGGCGTGGCTGCCCAAAGGCGGCGCCCCGGCGCGCGCCTGCGTCGAGGCCAACATGGCCGACCCGCGCCTGCTGGTGGAGATCATGGTCACCGCCTGCAAGTAGCAGAATCACCAACTGTTGCGTTATGTTGCACGGCGCGTTCCCCAGGGGAGCGCGCCGTGTTTGATTCAGGAGCCAGCCGCCTCGTTGGCGCTTGCCCTGGCGGGATCGCACATGGCGCAGGATCGCATGTGGCTAATCCGCAACACGCAATAGACATCTTTGCCACAAACCTGCTCACAATCGAGTGAATAGGACGTGCGTCCTGAAAAAGGGCACCGCGAACTGGGGGCAGCCGACGAATTTGCATGACTGAACTGCGACTCGTGCTTTCCTGGGTTGCCAGGCGCGTAACGCAGTTGTTAGCCAAATGACATGCGAACCCCCGATCCCAGGAGCCGACGCATGCGAGTGACCGACCGGATCCTTTCCACCTGCTCAGCCGCGGCGATCGCCGCTCTTTGCCTTGTGGTGATGACCGCGGCGGACGCGCAGGCAGCCCGCCCGCAGGCACAGGATGCCCGGACCGCCGCGAGCCGGCCAGTTAGCGCCGCGCCGGTGCGCGCCGGCGCGCCGCAGCGTGTCTCCCTGCCGCAACCGACCGCCACCCTGCGTGCCGCACAAAGCGGCAAGCTGCGTGGCGCCGTTGCCGCGCCGACCTCCAAGAGCGGCAACATCAAGTCCGCCAAGCTCCGTGTTGCCGGCAGCGCGATCCAGCAATCCTGGGGCGGCATCAGCTGCGTGCCGTTCGCGCGCGCCGCCACCGGGCTGGACGTGAAGGGCAATGCCCATGCGTGGTGGGGTTCGGCCGCCGGCTCCTACGAGCGCGGTCAGCGTCCCGAGGCCGGCAGCGTGCTCAATTTCCGCTCCACAAACCGCATGCGGCTCGGCCATGTCGCCGTGGTCGCCCGCGTCGTCGACAGCCGTACCATCGAGATCGACCACGCCAACTGGGCCGGACCCGGCGGCGGCAAGGGCCGCGTCGCGCGCGGCGTGCCAGTGATCGACGTGTCCGAGGGCAATGACTGGTCCGCGGTGCAGGTCGGCCTGTCCGGCGGCGGCTTCGGCAGCGTCTATCCGACCTTTGGCTTCATCTACGACCGGCCGGACCGTGGCGTGATGGTCGCCAACAGCCTGGCGCGGCCGTCGGCCAGCGGCACCCGCTATTCCGAAGTGGCCGAGGCTTGGTCGGCCCGCGTGGTGGCCCCCCAGTCGGCGCGCGGCTTTGTGCCCGCTCAGCAGGCCGGCGGCTTCACCGACGCGCCGATGCGCTCCCTGCGCTAGAGGATCCCGGCGGCACCCAGCGCGGCGCCAGCCCCAAGCACCCAAAGCGGATGCAGCCGGGTGGCCACCAGCGCCGCGGCCGCCACGGCGGTGAGCCCGGCATGACCGGCGGAAATCGCGGTCGCCTCGGACAACACGATCGCCGCCGCCACCACCAGCCCGGCGGTGACCGGCATCAGCCCGGCCTGGACCAACAGCCGCCAGGGCCGGTCGCGGAAGCGGTGCCAGGCGCCGGCGACCAGGAAGGTCAAGAGCGCACACGGCCCCACCAACGCACCGGTCGCCGCCAACGCCCCGGCGACGCCCGCCACGTGCCAGCCGATCAAGGTCGAGACCAGCATGTTCGGCCCCGGCGCTGCCTGGGCCAGCGCATACAGGGCGGCGAAATCGGCGGCACTCATCCAGCCATGGCGCTCCACCACCTGCCGCTTCAGTTCCGGCAGCACCGCGTTGATCCCGCCGATCGACACCAGCGAGAGCTGACCGAACACCGACGCGATCTCGACCACCTCGCTCATCGCACCAGCCGGTGCAGCAGGATCGAGGCCGGCGCCAGCACCAGCATGGCCGGCACCAGCGGAAAATGCCCCCAGGCGATCGCCAGCATCACCACCAGCGCGATGGCGATGCCCATCGGCTTGCCGCGCAACGGCGAGGCGATCTTCAGCGCCGTCGCGACCACCAGGCCCGACGCCGCCGCCGCCAGCCCGGCAGCCCCACGCGCCACCACGGGATGGTCGCTGAACGCGGCATAGAGCGACCCGAGTGCCACCACGGCGACCATCGGCAGCGAGATCAGCCCGGCCACCGCCGCCGCCGCCCCCAGTGCCCCGCGAAACCGGCTGCCCAGCGCCACCGCAAAATTGACGATGTTCGGCCCTGGCAGGAACTGGCACAGCCCCAGCAGATCGGTGAACTCGCCGGCCGTCAGCCAGCGCCGCTGCTCCACCACCATGCGCCGCGCCCACGGCAGCACGCCGCCAAAGCCGATAATCCCGATCGACAAAAACCCGCGAAACAACTCCCCAGCCGTCGGCCTCACGCCGCTAGCCCCGGCGCAAACGGATGAAAGTTTTTGCTTCTTTTTTCAAAAAGAAGGCCTTCTTTTTAAAAAACTTTCATCCGCCCAACAATGCCTCAGGCGTCGGCGGTGAGGCTCGCCATCGCCGCCGCCACGCCGCCCGGCGCATGCGGCACGCCATTGATCTTCAGCGCCATTTCAACCGCCGCCAGGGTGCCAAGGATCATCGGCTCGTTGAGATCGCCAAGATGACCGATGCGGAACACCTTTCCGCCCAGCTTGGCCAGGCCGCCGCCGAGCGAGACGTTGAAGCGCTGCATCGTGGTCTTGCGGATCGCCTCGGCGTCAAAACCCTCCGGCATCAGGATGGCGGTGACGCTGTCGGACTCGCGCGTCGGGTTGGTGCAATACAGCTGCGGTCCATTATTGCCGGACCAGTGGCGCACGCAGGCGCGCACCGCGCGGGCGAGGCGGGTGTGGCGGGCGAAGACGTTGTCCAGGCCTTCCTCCTCGATCAGGCGGACGGATTCGCGCAGGCCGAAGAACTGGTTGGTCGGCACGGTGCCGATGAAGCTGCGCTGCTTGCGCGCCGCCATCGCCTTCCAGTTCAGGTAGTGCTTCGGCATGGTCGAGGTCTCGGCGGCCTTCATCGCCTTGTCGGACACGCCGGTGAAGGCCATGCCGGTGGGCAGCATCAGGCCCTTCTGGCTGCCGCCGACGACGACGTCGAGGCGCCAGTCGTCCATGCGCAGTTCCATGCAGCCGAGCGAGGAGATGGTATCGACCATCAGCAGGGCGCCGTGGCCGGCCGCGTCCATGGCGGCGCGGACCTCGTCGATCGGCAGGTGCATTCCGGTGGAGGTTTCGTTCTGGACGGCGCAGACGGCTTTGATCTTGCCGGCGGTATCGGCCTTGAGGATGGCGGTGATCTGGGCGAAGTCCACGCCCTGGCGCCAATCGCACTCGACCTTCTGGACCATGATGCCGAGGTCGGCCGCCATGCTGCCCCAGGACAGCGAGAAGGCGCCGGTCTCCGGGATCAGCACGGTATCGCCCGGCGACAGCGTGTTCACCAGGGCGGCTTCCCAGGCGGCGTGGCCGGAGCCGGTGTACATGAACATGTGCTGGGTGGTCTTCATGATGCGCAGAATGCCTTCCCAGCATTCATCGTACATCTTCATGAAGTCGGGATCGTGGAAATCAACGGCGACATGGCCGATCGCATGCAGGATCGAGTCCGGGATGTTGGTCGGTCCGGGGTTGGCGAAGAACAAGCGGCCGCGGGCTTTCTTGGTCGGGGCGGGGGCGTCCATGGCGGTCTCCATCACAATCGTTTCTGCGGCCATGGAGTCGCCCACGGGCCGGGCTGGCCACAACCTACAGGCGAGGCGGGCCGGACGGAACCCGCGATGCCGGAATGGGTGACGCTCAAGCGAAGCGGGCGGCGTAGGCCTCCGGCTTGAAGCCGACCAGCAGGCCGCCGGCGCCAGACAGCACCGGGCGCTTGATCATGCCGGGCTGGGCGAGCAACAGAGCGATGGCCTTTGCTTCCGTCAGGTCCTGGCGGTCGGCGTCGGGAAGCTTGCGGAACGTGGTGCCGGCGCGGTTGATCAGCACCTCCCAGCCGACCTCGGCGGCCCAGCGTTGCAGGGTGGCGGCGTCGATGCCGGCAGTCTTGTAGTCGTGGAAGGCGTGGGCGACGCCGCTTGCCTCCAGCCAGGCTCGGGCCTTCTTCATCGTGTCGCAGTTCTTGATGCCGTGGATGATGACGGTGTGGGCCATGGTGCCTTCCGGTAGAGATTTCGTGCTGCACCCTAGCGCAAGGACGCGGTCGCCTGTCAGCCCAGGAAGGGCCTGCCCTGCAACGCCTGCGCGTAGGTAAAGGCAACAAGGGCGACAAGCCCAGCCGCGGCAAGCCAGGCCGGCCAGCGCCGGGCGGGGCCGAGCACCAGGGCGGCGGCAATCGCGGCGGCGGGGATGAAATGCATCGCATGTGTGGCGAAGAAATGCGCCACCCGCAGGTCGCCGCCGTCGCGCGACCAGCCGAACAGCGCGCTTCCGCCCGCATCGCTGCGCGTGCCGCCGACCCAGTGGCCGCCATTGCCGCCCAGGGTGAAGGCCGTCACCAACGTCAGCGGCAGCACCAGCGCCAGGCCCAGCACCAAGCCGTCATGCAACACCGGCCAGGTCCGGCCAGGTCCGGCACGCCAGAGCGCCCAGGCATAGACGGCGGTGGGGGTGGTCAGCACGACGGCCATCATGGCCATCGCGGAATAGAGGCGGGCGGCCAAGGGTGTGGCGACGTTGAAATGCGAGGCGGTGCCCAGCGCGGCGGCGCCGATGATCACCACCATTTCGAAGCCGACCGCCGCCAGCACCACGCCAGCATAGACGCGATAGGTGCGCGAGCGGACGAAGCCAGGGCGCAGCAGCGGGGCGATCGCGACCAGGGTGAGCAGAAAGAGAACCAGTGAGACAGTGAATTTCAGCGGCTTGATCCAGATGTTGATGCCGTTGAAGGTCCGCGGATCAAGCCAGGCGGCGGCCAGAAGCGGTCCGGCCAGCAACAGCAGGAACAGGCCGCCGGCGGCAAAGATCGGCTCGGCCGACAGCAAGGCCCGCAGCCGGGCGAGCGGGCTCATGCTGGTGCTCCCGCGGCGAGCGGCGCGCGGGTGGCGCGGATCGCCGCACGGAGGGCCAGGAAGGCGAGCAGCCCGGCAGGGCCAAACAGGAAGGTCAGGGCGAGGCACGGCACCACGAGCAGGCGCGGCAGGGCGTCCCGCCGCGCGGTGCGAACCTGCCAGGCGCCGACGAACAGGTCGAAGGCGAGGAAGTGGAGCCAGCCCGCCAACAGCATTTCGCGGCCGGAGAGCAGGCGGCCAACGGCGTCCAGGCTGGAAAAGCCCCCCTCGGCGCCGGCAAAGAAGGCCAGGACAAGGCCCGCGTAAAGGCAGCCCAGAAACGCAGGCAGCACGAAGCCGCCCGCCTGCATCAACCAGCGCGGCCCCCAGAGTGCCAGGACGAGCACGGCCCATCCGGCCAGTGCCAGCGTGTTGGCCAGGTTGAACATATCCTCCGGCGGCATCGTCCCCTCCATCTTTGCACTGTCAAGACCAGTCTTGCCGCCACATCTTGCCAATGTCAACATGATGCGCGAAGACCATTGCTCAGGATATCCGGAGGCCAGATGCCACGCCCCACCACGAAGGATCGCTACCACCACGGCGACCTGCGGGCCGCCCTGCTCGATGCGGCCGAGGCCGAGTTGCGCGCGCATGGCGTTGAAGGCTTCACCCTGCGCGGCTGCGCGCGGCGCGCCGCGGTGTCCCATGCCGCGCCGGCGCACCATTTTGGCGATGCGCGCGGCTTGCTGACCGCGCTGGCCGCCATCGGCTACCAGCGATTCCTCGCCACCCAGGCGCGGCGCAAGCAGGGCGCGGCCCCTGACGCGCAGGCGCAGCTGGTTGCCGCGGGGCTGGGCTACATCGATTTCGCCCGCGCCAACCCGGCACTGTTCCGGCTGATCTTCGCCTCCGACCGACCCGACCGCGATGACCAAGCCCTCTGCGCCGCGGCCCGCGCCGCGTTCAGCCAATTGGTGACCGGTGTTGCCGCGGTGCTTGGGGCCAACCCGGAGGCGAGCGCGGAGGGCCGGGCCATGGTCGCTTCCTCCTGGGCGATAGTGCACGGCATGGCCGACCTGGCGATCACCAGCCGCCTGCCCTACCTGCCGCAGGGCGATGCGGCGGGCGAAGAGGCGATGCTGCGCGAGATCCTGGTCCGCCACCTGTTACCGCCAGCGCCAGGACAGACCCGCACCGCTGCGCTTGCCCCGCCACCGCCCGGAACCTAGGCTCCACCTCAGAACAAACCGCGGCGGGCAGGCGATGCCCGCACAGCCCCAGGAGAACCCCCATGGCCCGCCTCGGCTTCGGCGCCTTCCTCGCCCCCCATCATCCCGTCACCGAGCACCCGATGCTGCAATTCCGCCGCGATATCGCGCTGGTCGAGCACATGGACAAGCTGGGCTACGACGAATTCTGGTGCGGCGAGCATCATTCCTCGGGCTGGGAAATGATTGCCTCGCCGGAGATGTTCCTCGCCGCCGCCGCCCAGCGCACCGGGCGGATCAAACTCGGCACCGGCGTCGTCTCCCTGCCCTATCATCACCCGTTCAACGTGGCGCAGCGCATTGTGCAGCTGGACTGGATGTGCGGCGGGCGGGCGATCTTCGGCTCCGGCCCGGGCGCACTGGCCTCGGACGCGCATGCGCTGGGCATCGACCCGATGCTGCAACGCCCGCGCCAGGACGAGGCGATCGGCATCATCAAGCGGCTGATGAAGGGCGAGCGCGTCACCTACAAGGGCGACTGGTTCGAGCTGAACGACGCCGCCCTGCAGCTTCTGCCGATGCAGGAGGACATGGAATTCGTCGTCGCCTCGCAGATCTCGCCCTCCGGCATGACCCTGGCCGGCAAGTACGGCGCCGGCGTGATCTCGATCGGCTCGCTGTCCAGCCAGGGGCTGACCGCCCTGCCGACGCAATGGGGCTTTGCCGAGGCAGCGGCCAAGCAGCATGGCCAGACGGTCGACCGCAAGAACTGGCGCGTGCTGCTGTCCTGGCACATCGCCGAAACGCGCGAGGAAGCGCGGCGCCAGGCCGGGCCGGGCCTGCTGCGCCACCACAACGAATACATCCACGGCACGCTGCAAAACCCCGGCACCAAGCCGCCGTTCAGCGACCCCGACGAGGCCGTCGACAAGACCGCCTTCGGCCCCGGTGCGGCGGCGACCATCGGCACGCCGGACGACCTGGTGGCCAAGATCAAGGACGTGATGACGGCCAGCGGCGGCTTCGGCACGGTGATCGGCTTCGTCCATGACTGGGCCAGTCCGGAAAACACCTTCCGCTCGTGGGACATGGTGGCGCGCTATGTGGTGCCGGAGATCAACGGCTACCTCACCGAACTGCGCAAGTCGCGCGATTTCGTCGCCAACAACCGCGAATATTTCGACCGCTCGAAACAGGCGGTGCTGGCCAATATCCAACAGAACGAGGCGGCGACCGAGGCGCTGAAATACACCAACTCGCCGCGGATTGCCGCCTCGGCGTCAAATGTGCCGGATTTCGACAAGATCAAGCTCGAGAAGAGCGGCGGCCGCGCGGCCGAATGACGTCGGCCACCGCGTATCGGTCATGACCTGTGCCTAGTCTCCCCGGCGCGGGTCATGACCATGTCTGGCTGTTGCTTGCGCTGGCAGCCGTTCTTGCCGTTGTCGCCGCCACGGCGTCCGCCGCGACGTGGCGCCGGCTGCGGCATGGCACTGCGTTTGTTGGCGGTTTGCTGCTCGGCGGCATTGGCTTGATCGGGTTGATGGCCGCGGCGTTGCTGGTGTTCGGCGGACCAAGCTTAGCGCAGCAAGGCTGGCAAGGGTTTCGCGATGCAGTGCCGTCGCGACCCGGCACCGTGCCGATGCCGAACATTATCCATCCATCATCGCCCGTGGTCCCGAGAACCGTGCCAAGTGGCGGCCGCCTCGATGGTCGGGTGACCCATGTGCGCGACGGCGACACGATCGTGGTTGAAAAAACCCCGATCCGGTTCGAGGGTATCGATTGCGCCGAGAAAGGCACGCGCCGGGGCGACCGCGCCACCGAGGCAATGCGCCGTCTCGCCGCCGGGCAAACCGTCCAATGCCGGCTTGCCGGCCGACGCAGCTTCGACCGGGAGATTGGGAACTGCACGCTCCTGGACGGCCGCGATCTCGGGAAGGAGATGGTGGCTGCTGGATTGTGCGTGCCGCGCCGCTGAACCGGCCTTGCCTACGGCCGGATGCCGAAGCGCTCGAAATCGTCGCTGACACGCGGGGCGAGTGATTGTGCCTCACGGATGTCGGCCAAGCCACTCGGCACGTCTCCGCGCCGGATGCGTAAAACTCCGCGGCCATAGAGCGACCAAGGCAAGTTCGGGCGGATCGCCAGGGCCCCACCAAATGCGGCGAGCGCCTTTTCCTGGCGGTTCTGCTTCAACGCAACAATGCCGGCGTTCTCGATCAGGCCAGGTTCGTCGGGAGCCATCGTCGCAGCCGCGTCACAGTCAACCTCGGCCAACAGGAGGTCACCCCGTGACAGCCGGGCAAGGCAACGGTCGCTGAGCAGCCGGGCGGAAGCACCGCCTGACTGCACAGCAAGGTTGTAATCGCGGATTGCAGCCTCGGTCCGTCCGAGGTCGCGCAGGGCGTTGCCACGATTGTGCAGCAGCAGCGGGTGATTGGGCGACAAGCGCAGCGCCTCGGTGAAGTCGGCAACCGCCGCGACGGGCCTGCCGGCACGGACGTTGGCGATCGCGCGCGCGTTCAACGCGCCGGCATGCCCCGGCAACCAGCGCAGAAAGGCGGTAAGGTCGACGATGACGCGGACCGGGTCACCGCGATCAAGCAGGCCAATGCTGCGCGCCAGGAGCGCCGTCGGCTCTTCGTGGTTAAGTTCCAGCGCCCGTGCCAAATCCGGCACGGCGCGATCCCATTGACCCATGACGGCGTGCGCGTTGCCGCGCTGTGCCAGCACGGCGGCGGTATCGTGCTCGCTGAGATCTGGCAGAGCCAACGCTGCGGTGCAGGCAAGTTCAACCGATGACGGTGCCCCGCCGAGCAGGCAGCTTTCCCACAGTTGTGCTTGAACTGTCGCGTCAACGTCCTGCGCGGCCGCTGGCGTGGCGATCGACATGAGAACGGTCAGCAACAGCCCGCGCATGACCCCATTCACCGCCACATCGCACCCGTCGTTCTCGCCCGGAATCGCCGACCGACCGATTTCACTGTGCCTCACACCGAGCGGGGCCGCCACTCTGTCATCCTGATGAGGGGGCGCGCGAAGCGCAAAATTCCCCAAGCAATATATTATTACATTTCCGCTGTTCTGCCGACATGCCATTGCACATGGCGGTTTGACACCTTTTCGCAACACATAGTCACGATAGTACGCTTGCGACACGCCTTCGGGTATGCGTATCATGCGCAATCAAATTTATCGAGCCGCGCCATATTTGAGACGTTTGTGCGGTGACTGGTTGGAGGAGTTAGACATGCGTTTAAGCACCAAGGTCGTGGCGTTGCTCATTGCGGGCGCTGTTCCGGCAATCCCGGGCACAGCACGCGGCGACACGTTTTTCGTGTTCACCGGACAGTCGAACGCCCAGACGCAGATCGACGTCAACCACACCAGTTCGTGGAACTTCACAACCGGCAACGTGCCGTTCGACCTCGGTGGCGGCAATTTCACCTTGAAGGAAGGGCCAAACACGATCGCGAACCTCGTGCTGACCCTGTATCAAGGAATGGACGCCACGGGGGTCCAGGTCGCCCAGCTCAATCTGACGAATACGCAGTTCGATGCGCTGTATGCGCCGCCGATCACCAACCCTGCGGAGAACACCCAAAGCTTTACGCTGATCCCGCTGCATTTCGCGGCGCCGTTCACGCTGTCGGCCAACAACCAGTATCACCTCGCCTTGACCTCGATCGCGGACGACGTGCAGAGCCGAGCCTATTTCATCAAGGGCTTTGACACTTTCACCATTCAGACTCCGGACGGCGAAACACCGCCGGATACGCAGGTGCCGGAGCCCGCCAGCATGTTGATATTTGCCGTTGCCCTGACCGGACTCGGCGCAATACGCCGCCGCCGCGTTACGGCCTGATCCCGAACCGCGCGAGGTCCTCGGCCACGCGCGGGTCCAGCGCCCGCGCGGCGCGGATATCCGCACCCCCGCGCGCGGGATCGCCGCGCCGCAGCCGCAGCACCCCGCGCGCGTACATCGCCCACGCCATGTCCGGACGGATCGACAGCGCCCGGTCGAAATCGGCCAGCGCCTGGTCCGGCCGGTTCCAGCGCAACTGCACCAGCCCGCGGTTCTCGATCACCCCGGGCTCGCCGGGCGCCAGCACGAGGGCTGCCTCGCAATCGGCCTCGGCCACGCGCAGGTCGCCGCGCACCAGCCGAGCCAGGCAGCGGTCGCTCAGCACCGCGGCACTGCGCCCGCGCAACAACAATAGCCGGTCGTATTCGCGCAGCGCCGCTTCCACCGCGCCGCTGTCGCGCAAGGCATTGGCACGGTTGTGCAACAGCATCGGATTGTCCGGCCGCATGCGCAACGCGGCCTCCAGGTCATTCAGCGCCGGTCCCCAAAGCCCCAGCCGCGCATACGCCACCGCGCGCGCATTCACCGCATCGGGGTGATCGGGCAGCAAGCGCAATGCCGCCGTGAGGTCGCGCACCCCGCCGGCGAATTCCTGCTGGTTCACCCGCAGCAGACCGCGCACCAGCAGCGCCATCGGCTCGGCATGGTTATGCGTCAGCGCCCGGCCAGCCACCTCGATCGCCGCCGCCGCATCACCGCCCGCCGCCAGCGCCGCCGCCTGGTGGCCGAGCAACATCGCCGTCTCGTCCGCCGTCCAGGCGCCGAGGTCGAGTGCCACGGCACAGGCCGCCATCTTGTCCCGCGCACTCCCTTCGGCGAGACACGCCGCCCGGGCCTGTTCCCGCGACGCCACCGCGCCATCCTGCGCCCACAGCGGGGCGCCAAGGCCGAGCGCCAACGCAAATCCAAACGCCATCCAAGCCCGGCGCATCACCGCGGCTCCTCCGAAAGATGCGGCGCCGGATATACCTGGGTATTTCCGGCATCGTGAACGCTTCGTATTGAGAACATGCGCCGCCGCGCGTCCCCGGTCCAGAAATTGTTTCCGATCCCTGATGATACACAATGATAAGATATGCATCTTTCACGTTCGTTCGGAATCGCTTGCCCGATTGGTGTCAATTTGTGATAAGTGTTAATGATTATTAACTGCCGGCCGGCCTGGACGCATCTCCCGGACGAACGGCTGAAAATGGGAGTTATCATGCGCATCGGCCTCACCCTCGCAACCGTGGCAACGGCATTCGTGGTGGCCACCGCCGCTCCGGCAGCACCCTTCTATGTCACCACCGGCCAGGCCGGCGGGGTATTCACCCTCGATGCCGGCGACCAGAAAATCTGGACCATCATCCCGCAGGCTGGCGAGACCGCTTTCGGCGGCGGCATTTTCATGATGAAGCGCGGCGCCGGCATCAGTGTCGGCGTCACCCTGGCGCTGTATGATGAGGGGTTCAGCCTGCTTGACTCGGTCAGCTTCCCCAGCTCCTCGTTCGGCCTCAGCTATACCCAGGTCAACTTGCTGCTGGCCTCGTCCTTTGTGGTTGGCCTCGGCGATACCTATACGGTGCGGATGATCATCGACGCCGGCACCCAGCTCGGCGGCGACGACCAGTATTTCATCCAAGGCGACACCGAGACGCTAACCTTGGACACCAGGCCGCCGGAAGAGATCATCCTCGGCGCGACCAGCACCCCGGAACCGGCCAGTGCCCTGCTGCTGGCCGCGGGCGTGCTAGGCCTGGGGGTGGCTCGCCTGCGGCACCGGCGCGCGGCTTGATGCCGCTCAGGGCGTGCCGCAGGGTAACGTGAGGCTGGCCGCCAAGGCATCCAGCGCCGCGATACCCGGTGACAGCGCCTTGGCATCGCCGGCGATCCGGCGGGTCAGCGCCGCCTCATAGCTGGCGGACCGGCCATCGCGCGCCGCCGCCGGCTGGCCGGGAACCGCGGCAGGTGTGGTCGTGCCCGTCACGACCGCGAACCACCGCCCGTCGCGGCTGAGCCCCAGCGCCACATAGGTCAACGAGTCGAACGGATACACCTCCTCCTGCGTCCAGCGCGCGATATAGCGCAGGAAGTTGAAGCACACCCCGCGCACCCGCTCCGGCCGCGTCACGTAGGAAACCGAATGATTCCCCGCCGGGTAGGCCGGCAAATCCAGCCCGGCCTCGATCGGCCCAGTGCCCGCCAGCAACGCCGCCACCCGCCCGGCCGGATTTTCGGCCCACAGCGCCATCTGTCGCAGCGCATCGCGGCGATACAGGTGGATGGTCATCCCGTCCCCAACCTGCACCGCCAGCCGCGCCGGCGTACCGCTGGGCGGCGGCACGTCGTCATAGCGCGGCTCCATTGGCTCAATCGCCATGCTCACGGCGCCAAGCCCGCCCGCCGCCACCCGCACGGCGCTCGGCAAAATCCCCGGCTCAACCACCGGATGCCCCGCCGGATAGCGCGCCACGGCCAGCGCATGAAAATTCCGCACCGCCAGGCGATACGCCCCGGCGCTGGCCACGCGATGCACCAGGCGCCCGAAATCAGCGACCGGCGGCCCCTCGGGTCCGGTCAGCGTGATCCCTGGCTCCGTCGAAGAACCACTGATCAACGCCGCCGGCGCCGTCACCGCAATCCAGTCGCCGGCCGCAAACTCCAGCGCATAAACCGCCGACACCGGCCGCTCCGGCCCCGGCGACGCATGCAGCCGCAACGTCTGCCCCGGCCCAACGGCCAACCGCTCCTGCGCCAACGCCGGAAACACCGTCAGCAACAGCAACGCGGCGAAAATCCTCACTCCCATTCAATCGTCCCCGGCGGCTTGCTGGTCACGTCATAGGTCACCCTGTTCACCCCCCGCACCTCGTTGACGATCCGGTTCGCCACCCGCCCCAGGAACCCCATGTCGAACGGATAGAACTCCGCCGTCATCCCGTCCGTGCTGGTCACCGCCCGCAACGCACAGGCCATGTCATAGGTCCGCCCATCCCCCATCACGCCCACCGTGCGCACCGGCAACAGCACCGCAAACGCCTGCCAGATCGCGTCATACAGCCCGGCGTTGCGGATCTCCTCCAGGTAAATGGCGTCCACCCGCCGCAGCAGATCCGCCTTCTCCCGCGTCACCGCGCCGGGAATACGGATCGCCAGCCCTGGCCCCGGAAACGGATGCCGCCCAACAATCACCTCGGGAATATCCAGCTCCCGCCCCAGCACCCGAACCTCGTCCTTGAACAACTCGCGCAGCGGCTCCACCAGCTGCATCCGCATCCGATCCGGCAGCCCCCCCACGTTATGATGGCTCTTGATCGTCACCGACGGCCCGCCGGTAAAACTCACGCTCTCGATGACATCCGGATACAGCGTCCCCTGCGCCAGGAAATCCGCCCCGCCGATCTTCGCCGCCTCCTCCTCGAACACCTCGATAAACAGCCGCCCGATCGTCTTGCGCTTCACCTCGGGGTCCGTCACCCCCTCCAGCGCCCCGAAAAACAAGTCGCCGGCATCCCGATGCACCAGCTTGATGTTGAACCGGTCGCGAAAACTCCGCACCACATCCTCGGACTCCCCGGCCCGCATCAACCCGTGATCGACATAGATGCAGGTCAACTGATCCCCGATCGCCTCATGGATCAACACCGCCGCCACCGACGAATCCACCCCGCCCGACAGCCCGCAAATCACCCGCCCCTGCCCCACCTGCGCCCGGATCTTGGCAATCTGCGTGTCCCGATACCCCGCCATCGTCCACGTCCCGGAACACCCCGCAACCTTCAGCACAAAATTCGCCAGCAACTGCGCCCCATGCGGCGTGTGCACCACCTCCGGGTGAAACATCAGCCCATAAAACCGCCTAGCATCATCGGCAAAAGCCGCAAACGGCGCCCCCTCGCTCGTCCCCACTGGCCGGAATCCCGGCGGCAACCGCGTCACCCGGTCGCCATGGCTCATCCAAACCTGCTCACGCGCACCGGCCGCCCACACCCCATGGAACAGCGCGCAATCCTCCTTCACATCCACAAACGCCCGCCCGAACTCGCGATGGTCCGAACTCTCCACCACCCCGCCCAACTGCGCGCACATCGTCATTTGCCCATAGCAGATGCCCAAAACCGGCACCCCGCACTCAAAAACCATCTGCGGCGCCCGTGGCGAGTCCCCATCCGGCACACTCGCCGGCCCACCCGACAAGATAATCGCCCGCGGCCGATACCCCGCAATCCGCTCCGCCGAGGCGCTATAGGGCCAGATCTCGCAATACACCCCCGCCTCGCGCAGCCGCCGCGCGATCAGCTGCGTCACCTGGCTCCCGAAATCGAGGATCAGGATTCTGTCGGTGGTCTCGGTCATGCGGGAAGAACCTGCTGCTGCCAGTTGGGAAAATTACCAGTGCACGCCCTTGCACCACGACCGCCGCCGCACCGCAAGGCCCGCTCAATTCGTCGTCTGCGTCGCCTGTTCCAGCTTCTCCAGCGGCGACCACACATACGCCGTCTGCAACACCGCCTGCCCCCCCACCTCCACCAGCGCCTCCGCCGAATGCTTGCCCCCCAGCCGCGCATAGAACCATCGGCTCGGATTATCCCGCAGCACCCACAAAAACGCGCTGGCGCACCCAATCGCCGCCAAATGCCCCGCCGCCGCCCGCATCAACCGCCGTCCAATCCCCCGGTCCCGCCAGTCATCCAGCACATACAACGTCTCAATCTCACCCTGCGCCAAATGCTCCGCCGGCGCCCGCGCCGGCCCACTCGTCGCAAACCCAACCACCCGCGCCGGCCCGCCCTCCGGCCCCAAATCCAGCCCCGACACGGTGGCGACATGCACCCCCATCCCCGCCCGGATCGCCCGCTCGTAATGCCCGGCCTGCCGCGGCACCGACAGCCGCGCCAGATAAGCATCCGGCAAAATCCCCGGATACGCACTGCGCCACGCCGCCACATGCACCGCCGCAATCGGCACCGCATCCGAAATCCGCGCCCGCCGAATGGTGATCACGCCGCCCGCTCCAGCACCGCGGTGAAAAACCCGTCCGTCCCATGCCGCAACGGCGTCAACGACAGAAAATCCCCCCCGCCAGGCACATCCGCCTCACCAGTCCAAACCCGCCCCAACGGAACAACAGAAAAATCCGCATGCGCCGCCAAAAACGCCGCCACCTGCGCCTCGTTCTCTTCCACCAAAATCGAGCACGTCGCGTAAACCAGCCGCCCACCCTTGCGAACCAACCCGGAAGCCCGCTCCAGAATCGCCGCCTGCTTCACCACCAATTCCCGCAAATCCTGCTCCACCAGCCGCAACCGCGCATCAGGATTCCGCCGCCACGTCCCCGTCCCGGTACACGGCGCATCCACCAGCACCCGGTCAAAACTCCCCGCCCGCCGCTTCGCCCACTTATCCCCGCTCTCAATCAGGTGCTGCTCCACATTATGCACCCCCGCCCGCCGCAGCCGCCGCACCGCCCCCTCCAGCCGCGGCGCCGACACATCACACGCAACAATCGCCCCCTTGTTCGCCATCGTCATCGCCAGCGCCAGCGTCTTTCCCCCCGCCCCCGCGCACCAATCCGCCACCCGCATCCCAGGCAGCGCCCCAACCATCAGCGCCACCAACTGGCTGCCCTCGTCCTGGATCTCCACCAACCCCGTCTGAAACGCCGGCCCAGACGTCACCAACCGCCGCCCCTCAACCCGCAACCCCCATGGCGACAACCCCGTCACCTCCGCCGCAATCCCCTCGGACAACAGCGCCGCCACCGCCTCCTCCCGCGTCCCCTTCAACAAATTCACCCGCAAATCCAACGGCGCCGCCTCCCCCATCGCCGCCATCTCGGCCCCAACCGCCGCGCCAAACCGCGCCCTCAACAACGGCACCACCCAATCCGGCACCTCCAGCGCCACCCCCTCCGGCATCTCCGGATGCGCCAACCCCTGCGCCTCCAACCGCCGCAGCCCCGCCGCCTCCCCCGCCGTCAAATGCGTCGGCCCAAACTGCCCGCCGGCAAACGACTGCTTCACCCCATCCAGCGTCCACCCCTCCAGCAACAAACTCGCCGCCACCAACAACCTGGGCGTCACCTCCGCCCCAATCCGCCCCAACCACCACCCCAACCGCCGCCTGGCCCGCATCACCCCCCAAACCCGATCCGATACCGACCGCCGATCGCCCGACCCAATAAACCGCCGATCCCGAAAAAACCCGTTCGCAACAGCATCCGCAGGCTTCCGCCCGGCCGCCTGAACCGCCGACAACAACTCAATCGCCGAAGCTATCCGCGCAGCTGGGGTCATCGGTGGTGGTGCTCCAGTAAGACCAGGGCTCTGCCCTGGACCCGGCAGGGGCGTTGCCCCTGCACCCCACTGGGGCCGGCGGCCCCAGACCCCATTCGTTTGAAGCGCCTTCGGCCAAGGGGGGGCATCGAGGCCGTGCGAAAGGCCTCGACGCCCCCCCTTGGCCGAAGGCGCTT
>CAMBRC010000043.1 GCA_945869965.1 Asaia bogorensis | reverse complement strand
AACAACGTCAGCAACACACTCGACATCGGGGCAAACCTTCGTGGCGGTTGCCCGACATAGATTCAGACAAAACGCGCCGAGGGAACCAACTTTCTTCCCCGACATCGCGCCGCTCACGCGATTAAGTTGTCAGCGTTGAACAGCCCTGGGCCTCAGTCCATCTCCAGTCGCCGGCGATACCCTCTGGGCATCTATGTATCATTGCCGAGTCGATCTCCGGCGGCCACTCGGCTGGATATACACTAAATGCATCCAGAGTTATGGATTCCATTTCCTCATGAATATGGATTCGTAATAAATGAATCACCTGTCGGGCGATTTCTGCCTTCCTGCCACGGGAGATTGGGTGATCCAATCCGAAAAGAAAAAATACGACGAGCGATGGTAGTTCAAGACGTTCGGCTTCCTGGCAAATTGCGTTGAGCAATTGATCATTGTGGCTCTCAATTTCGGCAATGCGGCGCTGTTTGTATAGCCTCACATGCTCTACCCCGACCTTCCGATTAGAGAACGCTATGTGGAAATCTGGAGATTCGCCCTGGTCGAATGGGTATTCCGAGTCGCTGGTCAGGAAGTAGAGAAACGATCGGAAATGCTCCTCCTCGGTCTCCGCCTTATTGTTCCGAGAGCGATCGAAGCTGGACATGAGTTGAGATCGCGGGGAACGTTTCATGGGAGGTAGATTAGGGCGGCAGTTTATCTGATCAACCCCATTTTCCGGATCAAAGGGCCGCCCCCATCCGCTGCGGCATCCGCCCGGCGCGGACAGTCAAACGCCCCGCCTCCACCGCCGCCTTCATAGTCCGCGCCATAAGCACCCGGTTCCTCGCATGCGCGATCGCCGAGTTCAGCGGCACCGCCGTACACCCGAGTAGGGCGGGCTTCAGCCCGCCATCTCATATGGTTTCATCTTCGGCTGGTCGGGACGTCCGGTCGAGACTCATACCGGTCGCCGTTGACCGATACTTCATCGGTCGACACTTTGCGCCGCTGGCATGAATCGTCAGCTCCCGCTCAAGGCCCGCTGTGCGGTCTCGCGCATTGTCCTGTCGGAGTGGGACAGCAATGCGCTGGCCGCCGAGCGGGCGGGGGCGGGAAGCCGCGCGCGAATTTCCGGCGCCATTCCGGCAACCGCGGCCAGTGCGCCGAGCTGGAGCCGATAGTCGCCGGACTGAAGCAACGGCAGGATGGTGTCGAAGGCGTTGCTCCCCTGGCGCGACAGTTGAACACGCATGTCGCGGCGAACAATGGCGTCGGCGTGGCTCAGCCGTGATGCCACCGACTTCAGGTCGAGCTGCGCGTCGCCGGCGAAGGCGGTGGAGATCAGTTGGAACAGGGGACCCGCGCTCCCTGCCACGCGCTGGCACGACGCCTCATCGTCCCCTGCCGGATCGGCCTGAAATCGCCTGGCGTCCGAGGCATTGCCACCACGGAGCGAATATTCGATGCGCATCCGTCCATCGGCGACGATCGACCGGGCATACAGCGCGTTATCCGGCGTCCAGCGCAGGTCGCTGGGAATCGGAAGATTGAAGATACTGGGTTCACCGCCGATATTGCCGGCATCCGCCGCGTCGCTCTGCACCGAGATGGTCAGGCATTTCGGCGCTTCGCTCGAGAGAAAAACGAAGGGAAAGTTCTTCACTTCCCGCTTCACCCGATCGTGCTCCCATTTCATGAACGGGCGATCATCATCGGCATCGGGCAGATCCGCTTTGATGGCAACGGTGGTGCTGGTCGGGATGCCCTGGACCATCCCCTTGAACATCGCAACGGGCTGCGGGAGCAGTGACGGGAAGGTGAGGCGGATGAGATTGATGACGCCGAACAGGATCAAGAACAACCCGCCGGTCGCCAACGTTGCCTTCGTCGCGACAGGGCTCTTCAGCAGCCCCTGAACCAGCGGCGCGACAATGAGAATGAGGAAGACCGCCACGCCGAGGAAGCCGAAGCGGACGAGGTATTCCGTGTAGGCGGTGAGCTCGGCGATCTTGTCCACATCCCTATCCTTCTTTAGATCATTATTATGTAACGTTACGATAAAGGAATGTAAATCGTAGAATCGCGGCCCGAAGCGACACCGGCAGGAGGGTCAGGGCAGCGCTCTATACGCACGACACGAACACTCGTCTGATCCGAACACCGTCGTTGAAGTGAGGCAGGAAGTCCGCGCTGCCTTTGCCGGCCTGTCACCGGAACAACTCGACCGGCATCTGCACCGTCGGGAAGCCGCAGCGGTTGGAAAATATTTTAAAGAATCTCTTGCATCGCTTGCCAAACCGGCGTAAGAACATATCATGAACAACATACCCCATTCCCCTCCGACCGGGCCCCGCGCCACGGTCGCCAGCAAGGGGAATCCGGAGGTTTGGCTTGAACTCGCCTGCGGCCTGGAAGCCATCCTCGTCGGCCTGCTGCGCCTGATCGCCGACCGTCTGTGCCTTCCCGACCGCCTCACCGCGCCGCTTTTTGCCCGCATGGACCGGGCCATGGCGCGCCTGAAGCGCCACATCGCCGCCCTGGCCGCCGGACAGATCATCCCCCAGCGCGCGCGGCACCCCTCCCACCCGCCGCCATTACGCCGACGCCTCGGCCTTCTCGAACGCCTGCGCCAAAAATCCGTCTTCCATGCCGGCCGCCTCGCCGCGCGTCTGACCAGCCACTCCATGCCAGCGCCCGTCGCCGAAACTTCGGTCCCGCCCTCCGCGCGTCCGAGCCGCAGCCCGCAACCAGTGGCGCGCCCGCCCAGGGCCGCCGCGTCACCTCTCCCCCAACCGCTCGCCCCGCGTCGCCCCAGGCAGTCCGCGCCAGTGGCACAAGTTCCGCCTATCCCCACAGCAATCGACCTGACCTGGCCCTTCCCACCGATCGAAATTTTGAGACAGTTGCGAGCAACCGAGGCGCACTGCGCCCATATTATTACGATATCAAAACATTATAAGCGAAGCTTCACCTTAACGAACGGGGGTCTGGGGCCTCAGGCCCCAGCGGGTCCAGGGCAGAGCCCTGGCCTTACCGGATCAGCCCAGCCAGCGGACTGGAAGGATCAGCCCCCATCCGCCGAGGCATCCGCCCCGCGCGAAAAGCCAGCCGTCCCGCCTCCACTGCCGCCTTCATCGCCCGCGCCATCAGCACCGGGTTCTTCGCATGCGCGATCGCCGAGTTCAGCAGCACGGCGGTGCATCCCAACTCCATCCCGATGGCGGCGTCAGACGCTGTCCCCACCCCGGCATCCACCAGCAGCGGCACTTTCGCCTGCTCGATCATCAACGACAGCATCGCCGGGTTCTGCAACCCCAGCCCCGACCCGATCGGCGCCCCCAGCGGCATGATCGCCACGCACCCCATATCCTCCAGCCGCGAGGCCGCCAGCGGATCATCGGCGCAGTACACCATCACCTCGAACCCATCCTTGATCAGCGCCGCGGCGGCTTCGAACGTGCCTTGCATATCGGGATACAGATGCGGCGGCGGCCCCAGCACTTCCAGCTTCACCAGGTTCCATCCCCCGGCCTCACGCGCCAGCCGCAACGTCCGAACCGCCTCGTTCGCCGTGTGGCACCCGGCGGTATTCGGCAGATAGGTATATTTCTTCGGATCGACAAAATCCTGCAACATCGGCGCCTTCGGGTCCGAAAGGTTCACCCGCCGCACCGCCACCGTGACAATCTCCGCTCCGCTTGCTTCGATCGCCGCCGCCGTCTCCTCCAGATCCTTGTATTTCCCCGTCCCCACGATCAGCCGCGACCGAAACACCCGTCCGGCCACCGTCCAGGTATCGAGATCCCCCACAACCTGATCCATCACCTCAGCCCCCTCCGATGAAATGCACGATTTCCAGGCTGTCGCCTGGCGCAAGCCATGTCGTGCTGTAGACCGAGCGCGGCACGATCGCCTCGTTCCGCTCCACCGCCACCTTCCGCTCATCCAACCCCAACGCGACCAACAGGTCGGCAACCGTCATCGGCCCCGCCAGAGCCCGGGCCTCGCCATTCACGCTGAAGCCAACAGTACGTCCGATATCGGTCATCATCCGAGTATGGGCACGCCTCCGCCCCACGACAAGAAACCGCCATCGCGGATGCGCGCATTGAAGCCATACGCCCCGCTGTGCTACGGTCTGCCGCCATGCCAACACCCTCATCCCTGCCGCTCATCGCCGTGCTCAACGGCCCGAACATGAACATGCTGGGCCTGCGCCAGCCGCATCTGTATGGCAGCGCCACGCTGGACGACGTCGAGGCGCTGTGCGCCGAGACCGCCGAACAGCTCGGCCTGGCCATCGATTTCCGCCAGACCAATGGCGAGGGCGAGCTGATCACCTGGGTCCAGCAATGCCGTGGCCGTGCGGCCGGCATCGTCATCAACCCGGCCGGCTACACCACCACCTCGATCGCCCTGATGGATGCCCTGCTGGCCACCGAGGTGCCGGTGATCGAGGTGCACATCACCAACATCCACCGCCGCGAGGAGTTCCGCCACCACTCCTTCGTCTCCAAGGCGGCGGTCGGCGTGATCTGCGGCCTCGGCGTCGGCGGCTACGCCCTGGCACTGACCGCCATGGCTGACATCCTGGAGCAACGCGCATGAGCATCGACCCCAAGACCGTCCGCGCGCTCGCCGAAATTCTCGCCGACATCGGCCTCACCGAAATCGAGGTCGAAACCAAGGAGGGCAGGGTGCGCATCGCCCGAACCCCCGCCACGATCGCCCAGCCGGTCGCCACCCCCGCAATGCCCCAGCTCCCCGCCGCCCCGATCCCGGCTGCGGCCCCGGCCACCGACGACGCCAAGCACCCCGGCGCCGTGTTGAGCCCGATGGTCGGCGTGGCCTACCTCTCCCCCGAACCCGGTACCGCCGCCTTCGTCACCATTGGTCAAACGGTTGCCGCCGGCCAGACCCTGCTGCTGATCGAGGCGATGAAGACCTACAATCAAATTCGCGCCCAGAAGGCCGGCACCGTCCAGCGCATCCTGGTCGAACCCGGCCAGCCGGTCGAATACGGCCAGCCGCTGCTGATCCTGGAATAACCCGTTGTTCCGCAAAATCCTGATCGCCAATCGCGGCGAAATCGCGCTGCGCATCCAGCGCGCCTGCCGCGAACTCGGCATCCCCACGGTCGCCGTCCATTCCACCGCCGATGCCGAGGCGATGCATGTCCGTCTGGCCGATGAGAGCGTCTGCATCGGCCCCCCCCCGGCGCGCGACAGCTACCTCAATATCCCCGCCATCCTCTCGGCCGCCAATATCACCGGCGCCGACGCGATCCATCCCGGCTACGGCTTCCTGTCGGAAAACGCCGACTTCGCCGAGATGGTCGAGGCCCACGGCCTGACCTTCATCGGTCCCTCGCCCGCCCATATCCGCATGATGGGCGACAAGATCGCCGCCAAGACCGCCATGGCCTCGCTCGGTGTCCCGTTGGTGCCGGGCTCGGCCGGTGAGGTGTCCGACCTCGACGAGGCCGCTGCCGTCGCCGAGAGCATTGGCTACCCCGTGCTGATCAAGGCCGCTGCCGGCGGTGGCGGCCGCGGCATGAAGGTCGCCACCTCCGCCGAGGGTCTCGAAGAAGCCTGGCGCGTCGCCCGCGGCGAGGCCCGCGCGGCGTTTGGCAACGATGCCGTTTACATCGAGAAGTACCTCGACCGCCCCCGCCACATCGAAATGCAGGTCATGGCCGACGCCCACGGCAATGTCGTGCATTTCGGCGAGCGCGACTGCTCGCTGCAACGCCGGCACCAGAAACTGCTGGAAGAAGCCGGCTCGCCCGCCATCACGCCGGAGCAGCGCGATGCCCTTGGCGTCACCGTCACCTCCGGCCTGGCCAAGCTCGGCTACCGCAACGCGGGAACGCTGGAGTTCCTCTACCAGGACGGCCACTTCGCCTTCATCGAGATGAACACCCGGCTTCAGGTCGAGCATCCCGTGACCGAGATGGTCTGCGGCGTCGACCTGGTGCGCGAACAGATCCGCATCGCCGCAGGCCAGCCCCTTGGCTACACGCAGAAGGACGTGACCTTCACCGGCCACGCCATCGAGTGCCGGATCACCGCCGAAGACCCCGACACCTTCACCGCCAGCCCCGGCCGGGTCACCGCTTTTCACGCCCCCGGCGGCCTCGGCGTTCGCGTCGATTCGGCGCTCTATGCCGGCTACTCAGTGCCGCCATATTACGACAGCATGATCGCCAAGCTGATCGTTCACGCCCCAACGCGCGACGAAGCCATCGCCCGCATGCGCCGCAGCCTGGCTGAATTCGTGGTCGTGGGGATCAAGACCACCCTGCCGCTGCACGCCCGCATCCTGGAGGACAAGACCTTCCAGTCGGGCGAATACACCATCCATTGGCTGGAACGCTTCGTCGCCGGGCGCTAGCGGAACTCGACCTGCATCGGCATCCTGAGGTTCAGGCTGGGCACCACGTTCGAGCCGAGCCCGCCACGGCGTTTTTCCAGTTCGCCGGTATAGGCCGTGCCATTGGCGAAGCCGTCGCCGCGATGCGCCTGGCCGGTGGGGGTGCGGGTCAGACCGGGGCTGAGCTGGATCGCGTTCGTATCGCGCTGGGTGATCGGGGCCAGCATATCGGGATTCGGCATCGGCGCCGGGGCGAAACGCTGCGCGCCGGCGCGGCCCTGACTCAGTGACGGCATGTTGCCACGCAGTATGGTGGGTGCCTTTTCGGCCAACGCCGGAAACGCCAACAGCACGAACGCCAGGATGGACCGGATACGCACCATCACACACCCGCCGGCCGGGACGTGCCTGCGGGGTCTTCCGGCGGGTTGCCGGCCGGCGCGCCGAGGGCGCCGAGCGGGTTCGCCCGCCATGCATCCAGCGCCCAGCGCACGGTCGGAAAGGCGATGCGCTCCCAGGGAATGTCGTCCCAGGCGAACAGCCCGACCTCCAGGCTCTCGGGTCCCGCCGCGAAGCGGGGCAGGGCGGGATCGGCGAAGCGGGCGCGGAAGATCACCTGCACCTGGCCGATGCGGCTGATCGAATACATCGCCAGCACGCCGTCCAGCGCGATATCGGCCTCGGCCTCCTCCTGCGCCTCGCGCATGGCGCCGGCCTGCAGGGTTTCGCCGAGTTCCATGTAGCCGGCGGGCAACGTCCAGTAATCGCGCCGCGGCTCGATGGCACGGCGGCACAGCAGGATACGGCCCTCGTGGGCGACCACCGAGCCGACGACAATCTTTGGGTTTTCGTAGGCGATGAACCCGCAATCGCCACACACATTGCGTTCGCGGTTATCGCCGTCGGGGACTTGGCGTACGAACTCGGGCATGGACATAAAATGCCCTGCCGGGGGCGCGAATTCAATCCCCGATGGCGATGCGGGGGTGGCTAGACCGACAAATCCAGCAACGATCCGCGCGGCGCCGGCTTGCCGGAAGAGGTCGGCGGCGCGGCGCCCAGCGACAAAACGCCGGGAGGCGGACGCGTATCGCTTTGTGCCCTGACCCGATCGACCCGCGCCGCCGCCTCGACCGGCGGCCGTTCCGAGGCGGCGCGGGTTGCGGCCCCTTGCGCGGCAGAGGCGGCCTGGGCAGCGGCCAGCTTGGCGGCCGCAGCCTGGGACGCCTCGCCAAGATCCGGGCCCGTTCGCGACGGGGCGGGACGAATGCTGGTGGCTGAGAAAGCCGAGGGCGACAGGTTCGAGATCATTCCCGGAGCTTGCCGCAGACAGGTGAATCTCCGGTAAACGTCACGTCTAAAAAAAGACTGGACTTAGCCCAGCGCCGCTACGCCCGGCAGCACACGGCCCTCCATCCACTCCAGGAAGGCGCCGCCGGCCGAGGAGACATAGCTCATCTGCTCGACAACGCCGGCATGGCGCAAGGCCGAGACAGTGTCACCGCCGCCGGCCACGCTGCGCAGGGCGCCGGCTTGGGTTGCTGCGGCCACCGCGTGGGCCAGGGTGACGGTCGCGGTGTCGAAGGGTGCGATCTCGAAGGCACCGAGCGGGCCATTCCAGACCAGCGTTTTCACCGAGGCCAGCTTGGCCACCAGGGCGGCCACCGATTTCGGGCCGACATCGAGGATCATCGTGTCCGCCGGCACGGCGCCCACCGCCACCGTCTGGGTCGGCGGATTGGCGCGGAACTCGGCGGCCACGACGGCATCGACCGGCAGCATGACCTCGCAGCCGGCCGCGCGGGCCTTGTCGAGGATTTCCAGCGCGGTGGCGTGCATTTCGGCCTCTTGCAGCGACTTGCCGACGCCAATGCCTTGGGCTGCGAGGAAGGTGTTGGCCATGGCGCCGCCGATGACCAGCACATCGACGCGGCTGACCAGGTTGCCGAGCAGGTCGAGCTTGGTCGACACCTTGGCGCCGCCGACAATGGCCATCACCGGGCGATCGGGATGCAGCAAGGCGGCGCCGAGCGCCTCCAGCTCCGCCTGCATCAGGCGTCCGGCGTAGGCGGGGCGCAGATGGGCGACGCCCTCGGTGCTGGCATGGGCGCGATGGGCGGCGGAAAACGCGTCGTTGACGAAGATGTCGCACAGCGTGGCGAGCTGGGCGGCGAAGGCGGGGTCGTTGGCCTCCTCGCCGGCGTGGTAGCGGGTGTTTTCCAGCACCGCGATGTCGCCATTCGCCATGGCGGCGATGGCTAGCTCGGCCGGGGCGCCGATGCAGTCATCGGCAAACGTCACCTTCCGCCCGAGCACCTCGCCCAAAGCCACAGCCATCGGGGCGAGCGACATTTCCGGCACGCGCTTGCCCTTCGGCCGGTCAAAATGGCTGCATACGATGACCTTCGCACCCTTTTCCGACAATTCGCGGATCGTCGGGGACAGGCGCTCGATGCGGGTGAGATCCGAGATCTTGCCGTCGCGCACGGGCACATTGAGGTCGGCGCGCAGCAGCACGCGCTTGCCGGCGACGTCGAGGCCGTCGAGGGTCTTGAAGGTCATGGTGGCTCCAGTGTTCAAGGAAGCAGTTCTTTTTTTGAAAAAAAGAACCAAAAAACTTTCATCCATTAGCCTCGGTGCTAATGGATGAAGTTTTTTTGCTTCTTTTTGTTCACAAAAAGAAGGCTTTACCTTGCCTTACATCGACCCGAACAGCGCCGCGGTATCCGACATACGGTTGGAGAAGCCCCATTCGTTATCGTACCAGGTCAACACCCGCACCAGCCCACCATCGACCACGGCGGTCTGGGTGGCGTCGAACACGCTGCTGTAGGCGACGTGGTTGAAGTCGCTGCTGACCAGCGCGGCGGTATTGTAGCCGAGGATGCCCTTGAGCGGGCCGGACTCGCTGGCCGCCTTCATCGCGGCGTTGATTTCGTCCTTGGTGGGGGTCTTCTTGAGGACGACGTCGAGCGAGACGACCGAGACGTTCGGGGTGGGCACGCGCATCGAAGAGCCGTCGAGCTTGCCCTTCAGGTCGGGCATCACCAGGCCGACGGCGCGGGCGGCACCGGTGGAGGTCGGGATCATCGACAGATTGGCGGCGCGGGCGCGATGCAGGTCCTTGTGCAGCCCGTCCTGCAGCATCTGGTCGCTGGTGTAAGCGTGGATGGTCAGCATATAGCCGCGCTCGATGCCCCAGGTGTCGTGCAGCACCTTGGCGACCGGGGTGAGGCAGTTGGTGGTGCAGGAGGCGTTGGAGATGACGGTCATCTCCTTGGTGATGGTCTGGTGGTTCACGCCATAGACGATGGTGGCGTCGACGTTGTCGCCCGGTGCCGAGATCAGCACCTTGCGGGCGCCGGCGGCGAGCAGGGCGGAGGCTTTTTCCTTGCTGGCGAAGATGCCGGTGCATTCCATGGCCACGTCGACGCCCTGGTAAGGCACCTTGGTCGGGTCGCGTTCGGCCGAGACGGTGATCGGGCCCCAGGTGCGGCCCTGGTACTTGATGGTGATGGTGTTGCCGTTGACCTCGACCTCGCCGGGGAAGCGGCCGTGCACGCTGTCGTAGCGGAACAGGTGGGCGCTGGTGGCGACATCGGCCAGGTCGTTGATGGCGATGCACTCGACATCGGTGCGCCCGCTCTCGACCATGGCGCGCAGCACCAGCCGGCCGATGCGCCCGAACCCGTTGATGGCAACTTTCACAGCCATGGAATTTTCCTCATTCTGTTCAGCCCGTGATGGGCGGATGCCGTATTGGTGCGGCGAAATTACGTCACGCCAGCTTTTTGCGCACGGCGGTGGCCGCGGCTTCGGCGGTGATGCCGAAATGCTTGTAGAGCTCGGGCTCGGGCGCCGAAGCGCCGAAGCTGCTCATGCCGATGAAGACGCCGTCCGGGCCGAGCCAGCGTTCCCAGCCCATCGCCACCCCGGCCTCGATGCCGACGCGGTGCGCCGTGCCGAGTACCTCGTCGCGGTAGCTGGCGTCCTGGGCGGCGAAGAGTTCCCAGCACGGCAGCGAGACCACGGCCGCCTGGATGTTGTCGCCGGCCAGCAGGTTGCGGGCTTCCATCGCCAGGGCAACTTCGCTGCCGGTGGCGATCAGCGTGGCCTGGCGCGGGCCGTTGGCCTCGGCCAGGACGTAGCCGCCGCGCGCGCAGCGGTTCTCGCCGGTGTCGCCGCGCATTGACGGCAGGCCCTGGCGCGACAGTGCGAGCAGGCTCGGCCCGTCGGTGCGGCGGATGGCGAGTTCCCAGCACTCGGCGGTTTCCATCGCGTCGGCGGGGCGGAACATGTGGACGTTCGGCATGGCGCGCAGGCTGGCCAGGTGCTCGACCGGCTGGTGGGTCGGGCCGTCCTCGCCCAGGCCGATGCTGTCATGGGTGAGCACGTGGATGACGCGCAGGCGCATCAGGGCGGCGAGGCGCAGGGCAGGGCGCATGTAGTCGGTGAAGACGAAGAAGGTGCCGCCATAGGGGATGACGCCGCCATGCAGCGCCATGCCATTCATGGCCGCCGCCATGCCGTGTTCGCGGATGCCGAAATGGATGTAGCGCCCGGCGAAATTGCCCGGGGTGACGAAGCCCATGGCCTTGACCAAAGTGAGGTTCGATCCCGTGAGGTCGGCCGAGCCGCCGGCGAGTTCGGGCAGGGCGGGAACCAGGGCTTCCAGTGCCTTTTGGCTGGATTGCCGGGTGGCCAGTTTCGGCCGGGCCTCGGCGATGCCGGATTTCAAGGTGGCGACCGCTTCGTGGAAACTGTCCGGCAGCTTGCCGGTGATGGCGCGGTCAAATTCGCTGCGTTGGGTGTGGCGCGCCAGGCGCTTCAGCCAGCCGCGCCGGGCGGTGGCACCGCGGGAACCTGCGGCGTGCCAGGCGGCGCCGATATCGGCGGGAATTTCGAACGGGGCGGCGGTCCACCCGAGTGCCGCTTTGGCGGCGGCGGCTTCAGGGCCGCCCAGGGGGGCGCCATGGCTGCCGGCGGTGCCGGCCTTGGTGGGCGCGCCGAAGCCGATGATGGTCTTGCAGGCGAGTAGCGTCGGCTTCTTCGAGCGCATCGCCCAGGCCAGGCCAGCAGCGATCTCGCCGGCATCATGCCCGTCCAGCCGTTTCACCGCCCAGCCGGATGCGGCGAAGCGCTTCAACTGGTCGTCGGAGGTCGACAGGTCGGTGCCGCCATCGATGCTGATGGCGTTGTCGTCCCAGAGCACGCAGAGTTTTTCGAGCTGGAGATGGCCGGCCAGGCTGATCGCCTCCTGGCTGATGCCCTCCATCAGGCAGCCATCGCCGGCCACCACCCAGGTGCGGTGATCCACCAGCGACTTGCCGAAACGCGCGGCCAGCATCCGTTCGGCCAGCGCGAAGCCGACGGCATTGCCCAGGCCCTGGCCGAGCGGCCCGGTGGTGGTCTCGATGCCCGGATGCTCGCCGAATTCGGGATGGCCGGCGGCCGGCGAGTGCAGTTGGCGAAAATTCTTCAGATCATCGATCGACATGCCCTCCTGCCCGGTCAGGTGCAGCAGCGCATACAGCAGCATCGAGCCATGGCCGGCCGACAGGATGAAGCGGTCACGATCGGGCCAGCGCGGATCGGCCGCGTCGAACTTCAGAAACCGGGTCCACAGCACGGTGGCGACATCGGCCATGCCCATCGGCATCCCGGGATGGCCGGAATTCGCCGCCTGCACCGCGTCGATGGCCAAGGCGCGGATGGCGTTGGCCATGCTGCGCTCGGGCGTCATCGGCCTGGCCAGGATTGCGGCCTGGGCAGCAAGGGCGGGATTTTCGGCGTTAGCCTCGGCGATCGATGCCATGCAACCTCCTGCTCGCCGCCCTGCGGAGTCCTGGCGGCATGCATATCGGGCCGCTCATATAAGCCGTGCCCGGCGGCGGCAAGTGGCGCCGGGGCAAGGGTGGGGCGCGCCGGTCGGGCTAGGCGTGGTCAAGCGTGTGGTAACGGCGGGCGAAATAGACCAGTCCGTGGCCGGGATCGCCGCTATGTACCGCGTCGACCTCGCAGAAGAAGACGCTGTGGGTGCCGACCTCGCTGACCTGAACCACCCGGCATTCGAAGCTGACCAAGGCCCCCTTCAGCGCTGTGGTGCCGTTCGGCAAGGTGGCCCATTCCGCCGTCGCGAAACGCTGCTCGTAGTCGCCCTCGCCCATGCCGGCGAAGACCGGCGACAGATGCTGCTGGTTGGCATGCAGCACATTGATGCAGGCGACGTGGTTGTCCTTCAGCGCCTGGTTCGAATCGCTGGTGCGGTTCAGGCAGACCAGCAGCGTCGGCGGGCTGTCGGTCACCGAACACACCGCACTGGCGGTAAAGCCGCGCCGGCCGCCTGGCCCGTCAGTGGTGATGATGTTCACCGCGGCGCCCAGGCGGGCCATCGCATCCCGGTAGAGTTTTTGATCAACCACGCTTGGGCTCCGCAGGATGTTCCCCCGAACCCGATCATGCCGCGAGTTGGCGCGAAACCCAAGTGCGGCGGATCGCTTGCCCCCCGGCCCATGATGGCGTCATGCTCGGCCTCCCCATCCAGGAGGCCCGCGATGAACGACCTCGCCCCCGCCGCCCGCACCATCGATCCACGCTTTGCCCAGGGAGCCGCGTTCACCCAGGGCCGCTTCGTGCCGGTGGCCGAGGCCACGCTCTCGGTGCTGGATTTCGGCGTCACCCGCGCGGATTCCACCTACGATGTCGTGCATGTGAAGGACGGCGCGTTCTTCCGCCTGGCCGACCACATGACCCGCTTCGCCGCCTCGATGAACAAGCGCCGGCTGGCCCCGCCTGAGGACCTCGCCCGCATGGAGGCGATCGTGCATCGGGTGGTGTGGCTCACCGGCCTGACGGATGCCTATGTCGCGATGCTGGCCGTCCGCGGCCGCCCGCGCCTGGGCATGCCGCGGTTGATCGCCAATTGCGACAATCACTTCATCGCCTATGCCCTGCCGTGGATCGACGTGCTGACGCCCGAAATCCAGGCGCGCGGCGGGCATCTCTGGATCGCCTCGATCCCGCGCATCCCCGATGCCAGCCTGGACCCCACCGCCAAGAACTATAACTGGATAGACCTCAACCGCGGCCTGATGGAGGCCCAGGACGCCGGTTTCGACACCACCGTGCTGTGCGACGCCGAGGGCCTGGTCACCGAAGGGCCGGGCTTCAACGTCTTCGTGGTCAAGGGCCGCACCATCAGCACCTCCGGCCACGGCGTGCTCCAGGGCATCACCCGCAAAACCGTGCTGGAACTGGCCCCCGAACTCGGCCTCACCCCCCGCGTCGGCGACATCACCCGCGCCGAGTTGGAAGATGCCGACGAAGTGTTCCTGTCCACCACCGCCGGCGGCGTCATGCCGATCAGCCGCCTGGGCAGTGCCGCCGGCCAGCGCATCATGAACAACGACAGCCCGGGACCGGTGTCCCGCCGAATGAAGGAGACCTACTGGGCCGCGCATGGGCGGGCGCAGTGGCGCACGGCGGTGCGAGGGGACGAGTGAAGGAAGGCGTTCTTTTTTGAAAAAAAGAACCAAAAAACTTTCATCCCTTTGGACGGGTGCCAGTCATCGAGTAACGGCCAAAATGGATAAAGTCTTTTTGCTTCTTTTTCTTCAGAAAAAGAAGACTCTTCCTACCGCAACGCCAACACCAGACACGTCCCCGCACCCACCAGCAGCATGCCAAATGTCAGCACCATGCCCACGGTGCGAAACGCCTGCATTCCGTTGGCCGGCGACAGCCCCCAGGCATGGCTCATCCGGCCGACCAGTAGCGCCAGCCCGAGCCCATGCACCAGCATCGGCGTCGTCCCAAGGCTTTCGGATAGCCCGATCAGGATCAGCCCCAGCGGTACATACTCGGCGAAATTGCCATGCACTCTGATGCGCCGGGACAACTCGACGTCGCCACCATCGCCAAGCGACACCATGTTGGCCAAGCGCCGGCGAATGACGTGGATCGATAGTAATACAAAGAATATCGCCAGCAGCCCGGCGTAGAAGGCGGTGATGCGCATGGTGACTATCTCCCGAACAGGTTTGACGCAGCATGCGCGGCCATCCCGGCATTGGAATGCCCCACCCCCGGCACCGTCGCCACCCGCCAGTTGAACACAGCCCCCTGGGCCGCGGCAACTCGGCGCATGGCGTCGAAGAAGAACCAGCCGCGGGCGAAGCGGTGGCTCCCCTGCGCCACCGCCCAATCCTGGCGCGGCAGCGAACTGTGCTGCGGATCGGTATCGGCCTCGCCAAGCTGCAGCACCACCGGCCGGGCGAACACCTCGCGCAACGTGGCGGGATCGGCCGTCGTCCGGCCGAGCCCCTCCGGAAACGGACGGTCGGTCGCCAAGCTGTAGGAGCCGGCATTGGCGATGATCACCCGCTCCGCCCGCGTCGCCCCGGTCAGCAACAGATAGCGGTGCACGAACTGCGCCCCGGCCGAATGGCCATACAGGATGAACCCGGGCCGCGTCGCATGCGCCGCATCCATCGCCGCCGCCACCACCCGGTCGAAAGCATGAAAGCTCCAGCTCTCGGACGCCGTCGCCCGCCCTTCGTCATCCACCAAATTGCCGAAATTGTAACAGCGCGTGCCAGGAAACTTGCTCGCCGAGAACTCCGGCACCAGCACCAGGAACCCGCCGGTTTCGGCCAGCGCCGCCCACTCGTCGCGATAGCGCCCGGCGTCGCGGTTCAGCCCGTGCATCACCACGACCACCCGGCCGTCCTCGTCCCAGGCGGCCGGCCGATGAAACCACACCGGCATCGCCTCGCGCGTCGCCCCGGCGGCCTCGGCCAGCTCGATCCGCCCGCTGCCGGGCGGCAGGTGCGCCGCGGCCGGCGCAGTGACCGCGACGGCAAGCGCACCCGCCACCACGGCGCGGCGCTTCACCGAAAGCCTTCCTTGCGGAACGCCCCATCCCGCCATTCCAGCGCCTCGCGCAGCCCGCCCTCCTGCATCTTCGCCGCGAAGTCGCCCGCCCCCGGCCGCAGCCGGCTGGACAGCGCGTGCCACTGCCACCCGGTGGCCAGCGCGGTCCGAAAACCCATGATCTCGTAGGTCTGGTTGAGCGACTGCTTGTTGGCGGACAGCAGGTCGGGCGCGATCTGGGTCATCGGCCGCAGCTCGCGCATCACTTGTTCCTCCAGCTCCTCGGCCGGGAAGCTCTTGGCGACCCAGCCGATCTCGACTGCCTCCTTGCCGGTGATCGAATTGCCGGTGAGTTGGAGGTACTTCGCCTGCGCCATCGACATTTTCCACGGAAAAAACAGCGTGTCCGGCGTGGTCATGCCGCGCATCGGCGGATAGCCGATGCGCGCGTCATCGGCGACGAAGGCGATATCGACCATCGACATGATCTCGGTGCCGCCGGCGATGCAATGGCCATGCACCTTGGCCACCACCGGCTTCATCAGGTCCCAGATCACCAGCCAGTCGCGCAGGCAGGAGCGGGCGAACTGGTCGGTCCAGGAGTCGAAATGCGGCGAGCGCACCCAGCCCTCCTTGGGATAGTCGCGCCCGCCGGTCATGTCGTAGCCGGAGCAGAAGGACGGCCCGGCGCCGTCGAGCAGCACCAGCGAGACCGCGTCGTCCGCCTCGGCGGCGCGCAGCGCATGCACCATCTCTTCGCGCATCCGCAGCGACAGCGCGTTGCGCTTTTCCGGCGCGTTGAGCGTGATCCGGGCGATCCGGTCTTCCACGCGATAGAGGATTGCCGTGTATTCCATTGGTCCGTCTCCCTTGCTGGGCTCTGTCTGGCCCTGGTTTCGCCGCGCGGGCGCTAGGCCGCCTCCCGCCCGCGGATCATGTCCGCCGCCTTCTCCGCAATCGCCATGGTGGTGGCATAGGTGTTGGCCGAAATCATGCTCGGCATCACCGAGGCATCGACCACCCGCAACCCCTCCATCCCATGCACGGCCAACCGGTCGCTCACCACCGCCCCGGGATCGCTCGCTGGCCCCATCTTGCAGGTGCCGATCAGGTGATAGGTGGTCGAGCCATTGCGCCGGGCGAAATCCAGCCACTCGTCATCACTTTGCACCTGCGGCCCCGGCAGCACCTCGCTGTCGACGAACGGCGCCAGCTCCGGCGTCCCGAGCAGCCGCCGCATCAGCCGCAGCCCGCCCAGCAGCACCCGCCAATCGCCGGGCGCGGAGAGATAGTTCGGCTGGAGCACCGGGTCCTCCCACACATCGGTCGAGCGCGCCCGCACATGCCCATGACTCTCCGGCCGGTGCTGCCACGCGCCGGCGGTCATGCCGGGATAATCGTCCAGCTCATAGTTCCGCCCCTCCTTGTAGCTCCCCGGCGTGAACACGCATTGCAAATCCGGCGCGTCCAGCCCCTCGAAACTCTTCCAGAACACGAACACCTGGCTCGGCACCACCGACAGGATCGACGGCCGCCCCGCCGCCCAGCGCGCCACCTGCCCCACCAGCCGCGGCCCCTTGGCCAATTCGTTCAGCGTCACCGTGCCCGCCTTCGCCCGGTTCACCAGCCGCACCGCGTAATGGTCGCGGAAATTCTCGCCCACCCCGCGAAGCTCATGCCGGATCGGCACCCCCAGCGACGCCAGCAACGCCGCCGGCCCGATCCCGGAAACCTGCAACAGCCGCGCCGTATTCACCGTCCCGCCACACAGGATCACCTCGCGCCGCGCCCGAATTTCCACCGCCTCGCCACCGCGCCGCTTGAGATACCGCACCCCGACAGCCCGCTTGCCCTCCAGCATCACCTCGCTCGCCCGGGCATTGGTCCGCACCTCCAGGTTCGGCCGCACCATCGCCGGCTTCAGAAATCCCCGCGCCGCGCTGACCCGCTTACCGTTCAGGATCGCCCGCTGGAAATACCCCACCCCCGCCTGATCGCCGCTGTTGTAGTCGGGATTGCGCGGAATCCCCGCCCCCACAGCCCCGGCAATGAACGCCTCGGACACCGGATGGAACCAGTCCTGGTCGGTCACCGGAATTCCGCCCTCGCGCCCGTGCTTGTCGCTCGGGTCCACCCCGATCCGCCGCTCCGTCCGCCGGTAATACGGCAGCATGTCGTCATAGCCCCAGCCGCGATTGCCGCGCTGCGCCCAACTATCCAAATCCGCCGGCTGTCCGCGATTGTAGATCATCCCGTTGATCGAGCTGGACCCGCCCAGCACCCGCCCCTGCACCGTGGCGATCGGCCGCCCCCCGGTATTCTCGGTCGGCTCCGTGCGAAACTGCCAGGTCACCGCAGGGTTGCCCATCGTCTTGATGAACCCCGCCGGCACATGGATCCACGGATTGCTGTCCGGCGGCCCGGCCTCCAGCACGCAGACCGTGACCCCGGCATCCTCGCTCAACCGCGTCGCCAGCACCGAACCGGCGGCACCTGCGCCGACAATCACATAGTCGAACTCATCCGCCATGCCGCGCTTCCCCCAGAAAACAAGCAAGAGCCTCCGGCGGCAAAGGGCCGGCGGCCCTTTGATCCCATTAATTCAGCGCCGCAGGCAATGCACATCGCGCCTAAATTAATGGGGATCAAAGGGCCCTCGGCCCTTTGCCGCCGGAGGCTCGCTTGCCTTGCCTTCGTTGCACTGCACAAAATTTTTCTCCAAACCCCCCGCGAACCCGTGGACTCGCGCCGTCGCTGGTGCATGATCCCCAACATTGGCAACCCCGCAGGAGCCCCGCATGTCCTTCCCGGAGATCACCGAGGCGATGATCAAGGCCTGGCACGGCGTCGTCCCCCCCAACGACCCCGCCCGCCGCATGGCTGCCGACCTGACCCAGACCATCGAGGCCTTCGAGAAAATCCGCGGCCGCATGCGTTTCGAGGACGAGCCCGCTTCCTTCGAAGCCGCCCTGCGGGAGTGCAAGGAATGAGCGATACCGCCGATCTCGGCCTGGTTGCCGCCGCCGACGCCATTGCCGCCCGCGAAATCACCTCCACCGAGCTGCTCGAAGCCTGTCTCAAGCGCCTCGACGCCGTGAACCCGACCCTCAACGCCACCATCTGGGTTGACCGCGACCGTGCCCGCGGCGATGCTTTCGGCGCCGATGCAGCCATGGCCTCGGGAAAAGCCAAGGGCAAGCTCTTCGGCATCCCGCTCGCCCACAAGGACATGTACTACCAAGCCGGACGCCCCAGCACCTGCGGCTCCGCCATCCGCCGCGACTTCGTGCCCGACTACACCTGCACTGTCGTCGAACGCCTGGCCGACGAGGGCGCCTTCAGCTTCGCCGGCCTCAACATGGCCGAGTTCGCCCAGAACCCCACCGGCCACAACCGCGCCTTCGGCGACTGCCACAACCCATGGAACCCGCCCTACATCACCGGCGGCTCCTCTTCCGGTTCGGGCGCGGCGGTCGCCGCCGGCGTCACCCCGGCCTCGCTCGGCTCGGACACCGGCGGCTCCATCCGCCTGCCCGCCTCGGCCTGCGGCGTTACCGGCCTCAAGCCGACCCAGACCCGCGTCTCGCGCTACGGCGTGATGCCGCTCTCCTTCTCCGCCGACAACGTTGGCCCGCTCGCGCGCTCGGCTGTCGACTGCGCCCGCATCCTCGGCATCATCGCCGGCCACGACGCGAAAGACCCCACCAGCGCCCGCGAACGCGTGCCCGACTACGAAGGCGCCTGCGACGGCGATTTGCGCGGCCAGCGCATCGGCGTGCCGGAGAACTACTTCTTCGACACTGCCGCCCCCGAAATCCGCGCCGCCTTCGACGCCGCGATGGAGGTCCTGCGCGCCCGCGGCGCCACCATCGTGCCGATCGAGCTGCCGCTGATGGACGCCATCACCGCCTATGTCGGCGTCATGTCCCGCGTCGAATCCGCCACCATCCACGCCAACTGGATGCGCGAACAATCCCAATCGTATGCCCAGCACCTCTCCGGCCGCATCTACCCCGGCTATGCCATCCCCGGCGCCTACTACGTCGAAGCCCTGGCCCAGCGCGGCCCGGTGCTGAAGCAGTTCACCAAGGACGTTTTCTCCAAGATCGACGTCCTCGCCTCCCCCACCATCCCCACCCTGTTGCCGACCCTGGCCGAAACCGACATTGACCACGGCCCGCCCGGCACCGAAAACAAATTTCTCGCCGTCTCCGTCAACACCCGCCCGTTCAACTATCTCGGCCTGCCCAGCACCAGTCAGCCCTGCGGCTTCGATCCCAACGGCCTGCCTATCGGCCTGCAACTCGCCGCTCGCCCGTTCTCCGAAGCCCGCCTGTTCCGCGTCGCCGACGCCTATCAGCGCGACACGGATTGGCACGCCCGCCGCCCGAAAGTCACCGGATGAAACCCAAAGTCGCCTTCATCGGCACCGGCGGCACCATCGCCTCGATCGGCGCCACCAACCTCGAACTGCTGGATTACGGCGCCAACGGCGTGATGCTCCAGGCCAACGAAATCCTCGCCAAATTTCCCGAAGCCGCCATCGCCGCCGATGTCATCCCCATCGACTTCAAGGCCGTCCCCAGCCCCAACGTCTACTATCCCGAGTGGAAAGCCCTCGTCGGCCTCTGCGACAAACTCGTCGCCGACCACCCGGACCTCGCCGGCATTGTCATCGGCCACGGCACCGCCAGCCTGGAAGAAACCGCTTACTTCCTTAACCTGACGGCGAAAGTATCCATCCCCATCGTCGTCGTCGGCTCCCAACGCCCGGCCAGTGCGCTCTCCACCGATGCCGGCCTCAACCTGGTCAACGCCGTCCGCGTCGCAGCCTCCCCGCAAGCGCGCGGCATGGGCGTCATGACCCTGCTGAACGACGAAATCCATGCCGCCCGCGACGTCACCAAAACCTCCACCCTGCGCATGCAGACGTTTCGCAGCGCCGATTTCGGCGTGTTGGGACATGCCGACGGTGACGCCATCGCCTTCTACCGCAAGCCGATCCGCCGCACCGCGCCGAACACTGAGTTCGACATCCGCACGCTCGACGCACTCCCCCGCGTCGACATCGCCTATTCCTACACCGGCGCCGACGGTACCGCCGTGCGCGCCTTCACCGCCGCCGGCGCCAAAGGCATCATCTCCGCCGGCTTCGCCCCAGGCTTCGCCGGCCCCGGCGACTTCATCGCCCTCGAAAAAGCCCACGCCGCTGGCGTCATCGTCATGCAATGCACCCGCGCCGGCAGCGGCCGCATGTTTAAAGGCAAACGCCTGCGCGAAGCCGGCTTCCTGATCACCGACAACCTGACGCCGCAAAAAGCCCGCCTGCTTCTGGCGCTGGCATTGACGAAAACCAGCGATCCCACGGAGATCGAGCGGATGTTCCTGGAATACTGAGACAGCCTTGCGACCTCACGGCGCGCGCCTGGCAATCGGGCCGGCACCCGCGATGCTGCGTGGTCTGACCGTGGGCGCGGTGTTGCTGGCAGCCGGCGTCGTGTGCGCCCAGCCACCGCCACTGGCCGGCGGCACTCCCGCCTACACAGCGACGGATCTTGGATGTCTCGTCATCACGCCATGGGTGCACGAGCCGCATGTCCCGACCTGGAGCGGAGCCTGCCCCAACGGCATTGCAGAAGGCGCGGCGACGCTTCAAGGCCGCCTCGCCGAGAAGAGCTATCGCTACGAAGGAACCCTGAGTCGCGGTATGCGGCATGGAGCCGGCACCTTCGCCTTCCCCAGCGGTGACCAGTATGCGGGGGCGTGGCGGAACAACCTCATGCACGGCCAAGGGACCTACCGGTGGCGCGACGGCTCCGAGCACACGGGCGAATACCGCGATAACAAGTTTCATGGACCGGGCGTCCTGGCCTTGGCGAACGGCGTCCGCTACGAAGGCGCGTTTCGCGAGGGCCGAATGCACGGCATGGGCATGCAAACCACGCCAAGCGGCAACCGCTACGAGGGCGAATTCCGCAATGACCTTCGGCACGGCAGGGGCATCCTGACGTTCCCAAACGGCAACCGCTACGAAGGCGACTGGGAAAACGGCAAGCGCCACGGCAAGGCGCTCTACACCTGGCCCAATGGCAGCCGCTACGAGGGCGAGTACGACAACGACCTGCCACACGGCATCGGAACGCTCAGAGACGGCCGCACCTTGCAAATCTACGAGGGCGAGTGGAACAAGGGTTGCTTCAAGCAAGGCTCCCGGCGGGCCTGGCTCTTCGTTGAGGAAGCTGCCTGTAAGTGACGCTCCTAACGCGCCACCCGCACTATCGCCGCCCTCTCGTTCAACGCCCCAACATCAAACCCCGCCAGCCGCCTATACCCCGCCGCAGCCCCCTCGAGTTCCCCCGCACTCAACACGTCCTCGATCCGCCCAAACCGATCCGGCGCCCGCTCATGGACCATCTGCATCACCTGCTCCGGCCCATTCCCCCGATTAGCCAGCACGATTTTCGACGTTGCCGGCCGCCGCTCCGCCTCGTACGCCGCCAAGGCCGCCGGCCCGAGCCCGTGCGCCAGCAACTCCCGCGTCAACACCCGCGCATCCAGAACTCCCTGCGACGCCCCATTGCTGCCGATCGGGTACATCGGATGCGCCGCATCCCCCAGCAACGTCGCCCGCCCCTGCGTCCAGCGGGGCAGGGGATCGCGATCCACCATCGGGTACTCGTAAACCCGCGAGGCCCCCCGGATCAGCCCCGGCACATCCAGCCAATCGAACCGCCACGTTTCGAAATCCGGCAGGAACTCCCCGACATCCGCCGCCCGGTTCCAATCCTCCCGCCGCCACGCATGATCCGGCGAAAACTTCTTCTCCGCGATCCAGTTCACCAACGACCGCCCCCGCGCATCCGCCTCCGCCGAAATCGGATAGGCGACGAATTTCTGAAACTCATGCCCCGCCATGATCATCGTCCGTCCCCCCAGGAACGGCGCCGCCTCCGTCGTCCCGCGCCACAGGATTGCCCCGTTCCAGATCGGCGCCCCCTCGCCCGGCACGAACTGCGCCCGCAGCGCCGAGTGGATGCCATCCGCCCCCACCACCACCGCGCCCCGCGCCGCAGCACCAGAAGCAAACCGCGCCACCGCCCCATCCCCGTCCTGCTCCACCCCCACCAGCCGATGCCCGAGACACACCGCCCCGTCTCCCAGCCGCTCCCGCACCGCATCCAACAGGGTCATCTGCAACACCCCGCGATGGATCGAGAATTGCGGCCAGCGATACCCCGCCGCCACCCCGCGCGGCTCACGCCAGATCAACTGCCCATGCCGCGAGTGATACGCCAAAGCCGCCGTCGGAATCGCCACCGCCGCCAGGCGCGCCTGCAACCCAAGCTCGCTCAACTCCCGCACCGCATGCGGCAACAGGTTGATCCCCACCCCCACCGGCGCCAGCGCCTCGACACTCTCATAGACCCGGCACCCAATCCCCGCCTGGTGCAGACTGAGTGCAAGCGTCAACCCGCCGATCCCCGCCCCGATGACCACCACATCCATCAAAGCCCCTCCGCGCGGCGAACCCAGCCGGTCCGCCTCATTTTCATGCAGCCAACAGGTCGTCAAGCGCAACATCAAGCCGCAAATGCCCAGCCTCAGAGCAAAATAGTGCCGCCAACCGAGGTTTTTCCCATTGCTCCGGCGCGACGTGCACGGCACATTCCGCCGGCAATCAAGCCACGGGCCGCAAGGGTCCGGGCGATCAGGGAGGACATAGATGCGTTTCGCCAGGACGATCCTATCAGCCGCTGCGGCCGGCATCATGGCGCTGGCCATGCCTGTGGCACCCGCCCAGGCGCAAGAGACCATCAAGATCATGTACACTGATCCGCTCTCGGGTCCGTTCGCCCAGGTCGGCGACCAGAACCTCAAGCAGTTCAACTACATGATCGACTACATCAACGCCCGCGGCGGCGCCCTCGGCCGCAAGTTCGAGCTGGTCCCCTTCGACAACAAGTCCCAGCCGTCGGACGCCCTGATCGCCCTCAAGCGCGCCACCGACCAGAACATCCCCTTCATCATGCAGTGCAGCGGCTCCAACATCGCCGCCGCCCTGATCGAAGGCGTGGAAAAGCACAACGCCCGCAACCCCGAGAACCGCATCATCTACGTGAACTGCGGCGCGGTCGCCCCTGAGCTCACCAACGACAAGTGCAGCTTCTGGCACTTCCGCTATGACGCCCATGTCGGCATGAAGGCCGAGGTCATGGCGCGCGCTCTGCCCGCCAACGTCACCAAGGTCTACCTGCTGAACCAGGACTACCTGTTCGGCCAGTCCGTCCAGCGCGACGTGAAGGCCTTCCTCGCCAAGGTCCGCCCGGACGTCCAGGTGGTCGGCGACGAACTGATCCCGCTCGGCAAGGTCCAGGACTTCTCGCCGTACATCACCAAGATCAAGGCGAGCGGCGCCCAGGCGCTGATCACTGGCAACTGGGGTCCGGACATGACCCTGCTGATCAAGGCGGGCATGGATGCCGGCATCGATCTGGCCTACTACACGCTCTATGCCCATCTCGGCGGCGGCGCCACCGCCATCGGCCCGGCCGGTGACGGCAAGGTCCGCTCCATCATGGCGTTCAGCGAGAACCACGCGCCGGACATCAAGAACGCCGAAGCCGAAGCCTGGACCAAGGCCTTCCGCGAAAAGAACAACTTCGACTTCTACGGTGCCGCCCTTCGCCTCCTGTTCGAGTCGGTCCAGGCCGGCATCATCAAGGCGAACTCCCTTGATCCGACCAAGATCGCCTTCGCCATGGAAGGCCTGAAGATCAAGGACGTCCTGGGATACGAGACGACCATGCGCAAGGAAGATCACCAGATCGTCCAAACGTATTACGTCGGCGCCTTCAAGAAGGGCGCCAAGTACGACGCCGAAGGCACCGGCCTCGGCTGGGTGGTTGAAAAGGTCATTCCGGCCTCCGATCTCGACCAGCCGAACACCTGCAAGATGAAGCGGCCGAGCTGAACCAGGCCAATCGGTAACGGCAACGTTGCCGCTCGCGGGGGTCCCAGTGGGGCTCTCCGTGGGCGGCAGCAATGCCGAACCTGTGTCGTCGCCATCCGGGATTGCCCACCAATGGAATTGTTTATTGTCTCGCTGCTGAACGGCCTTGTCTACGGCATGCTGCTGTTCATGCTGGCGAGCGGCCTGACCCTGATCTTCAGCATGATGGGCGTGCTGAACTTCGCCCATGCCAGCGCCTACATGCTCGGCGCCTACTTCGCCTATACCGCCAGCATCTATGTCGGCTTCTGGCCCGCCCTGATTCTAGCACCCATCCTCTGCGGCCTGATCGGTGCGGCCATCGAGATGTACGGCCTGCGCCGGGTGCACAAGAACGGCCACATCGCCGAGCTGCTCTTCACCTTCGGCCTCGCCCTGATCATCGAGAAAGTCGTGCAGATGACCTGGGGCCTGGTCCCGGTGCCATACCGCATCCCCGCCGGCCTCGATTTCCCGCTCTTCACCGTCTACGGCACGAACTTCCCCGCCTACCGCGCCTTCATGCTGCTGATGTCCGGCCTGATGTTCCTCTCGATCTGGCTCGCCCTCACCCGCACCCGCGTCGGCCTCGTCATCCAGGCCGCCCTGACCCATCCCGACATGGCCGGCGCCCTCGGACACAACGTCCCGCGCGTCTTCACCCTGGTCTTCGCCTGCGGCACCGCGCTGGCTGGCCTCGCCGGCGTGATCGGCGGCAATTACCGCGTGACCGAACCGGCCATGGCCTTCTCCATGGGCCCGATCGTCTTTGTCGTCGTCGTCTTCGGCGGGCTCGGCTCGCTGACCGGCTGCTTCATCGCCTCCCTTCTGATGGGCCTGATCCAGACCTTCGCCGTGGTGCTTGATTACTCGATCTCGGACGCGCTCGAACTCGTCGGCATCATCGTCACCCCAACCACCCCGTTCGCCGAAGTCCTGAACGTGACCCTCCCGCGGATCAGTGCCTTGCTGCCATATCTTCTGTTGGTGCTGATCCTGATCTTCAAACCACGCGGGCTGATGGGAACGCGCGACACATGAGCACGCAGGCACAAACCCGCGCCGAGGACGCCCGCCGGTACGACCGGGCCGCCGCCACCCGCCAATTGTGGATCTGGCTGGTTGCCGCCCTGCTTGTCCTGGCCCTGCCATGGTTCTTCTTCAACTGGACCACCGGCCGGCATTCCAGCTTCATGATCGTCCTGCTCAGCGAAATCGGGCTGATGACGATCTTCTCGCTGTCGTTCAACATGCTGATGGGTCAGGCCGGCCTGCTCAGCTTCGGCCACGCCGTGCTCTTCGGCCTCGGCGGATACGTCACCGCCCACGCGCTGAACGCCGTCAAGGCCGGCGGCTTCTGGATGCCCAGCGAACTCGTCCCCCTGGCCGGCGGCGTCGGCGGCCTGGCCTTCGGCATCGTCCTCGGCTGGCTCGCCACCAAGCAACGCGCCACCGCCTTCGCCATGATCACCATGGGCCTGGGCGAAATGGTCGCCGCCGCCGCCCTCATGTTCATCGGCTTCTTCGGCGGCGAAGGCGGCATCACCACCGATCGCGTCATCGACACCAGCCTGTTCGGCATCACCTACGCCAAGCCGCTCCAGCTCTATTACCTCGTCGCCGCCTGGCTGCTCATCGCCATCGTGCTGATGCGCCTGCAAACCCAAACCCCGCTCGGCCGCATGGCCAACGCCACCCGCGACAATTTCGAGCGCGCCCAGTTCGTCGGCTACGACCCCCGCATGGTCCGCTTCTACCAATACGCCCTGTCCGGCTTCTTTGCCGGCATCGGCGGCGGGCTATACGCCATGGTCTACGAAATCATCACCTTCGACACCGTCGCCGCGGTGAAATCCTCCACCGCCCTGCTCTCCACCTATATCGGCGGCGCCGGCCACTTCTTCGGCCCCGTCCTCGGCACCATCCTGGTCGTGCTGCTGCAAAGCGGCGTCAGCCTGCTGTCCAACGCCTGGCTGCTCTATGTCGGCGTGCTGTTCATCGCCATGGTGATGTTCGCACCGGGCGGCCTGATGGGCCTCATCTCAGTGCATCGGCCAATCGTCCGTCTCGGCCGGCTCGGCGAATTGGTTGTGCCATACATCACCGTCCTGGTCCCCGCCATCGTCGCCGTCATCGGCTTCATCAGCCTGGTCGAACTCACCTCCCTGGTCACCATCGGCACCGCCCAAGGCAAACGCATCGTGCTGTTCGGCCACGCCGTGATGCCGCTGACCGCGCCGCCCTGGATCATCGCCGGCCTGCTGCTGCTGGGCGGCAGCTTCTGGCTGCGCTGGGCCAGCCAAGGCTTCCGCCTGCGCTGGAATGCCCTGATCGAAGACGCCAAGGCCCGAGGGATCGTGGTATGAGCGCGCGGCACGTGAAGTCTTCTTTTTGTGAACAAAAAGAAGCAAAAAAACCTTGTCCTGAGCGAAGCGAAGGATCCACGCTTCTTTCTCATCTATTGAGTTCCGTCATCCCGAGCCGAGCGAACGACCAACGCAGCCCATCCGGCATTGACCTCTTCGCCCTGCACAAATGGATAAAGTTTTTTTGCTTCTTTTTGTTCACAAAAAGAAGACCCTTCCTTCGCCTGACGGAGCGCCCCGCATGACCGCCAGCGCCATCAAGCTCACCCAGGTCCGCAAGAGCTTCGGCTCCACCGAGATCATCCGCGGCGTGGACCTCGACATCCCCAAGGGCCAGCGCCACGCCATCATCGGCCCCAACGGTGCGGGCAAGACCACGCTGTTCAACCTGATCAGCGGCCGCTTCCCCATCACCTCCGGCACCATCGAGCTGAACGGCACCTCCACCGCCGGCTTGGTGCCGCACGAGATCAACCGCCTCGGCCTGTCGCGCAGCTTCCAGATCACCTCGATCTTCCCGAACATGACGGTGTTCGAGAACATCCGCTGCGGCCTGCTCTGGTCGGCCGGCTACAAATACTCGTTCTGGAACCTGCTCGGCCGTCAGAAGGCGCTGAACCAACAGGCCGACCAGCTGCTGGAAAAGCTCAACCTGCACACCCGCCGCAACCTGCCCGCCGGGCTGCTGTCATACGCCGAACAGCGCGCGCTTGAGATCGGCATCACCATCGCCGGCGGTGCCGACGTCATCCTGCTGGACGAACCCACCGCCGGCATGAGCCACTCCGAGACCGATTACGCCGTCTCCCTGATCCGCAGCGTCACCGAGGGCAAGACCCTGGTGATGGTCGAACACGACATGGGCGTGGTGTTCGGCCTCGCGGACATCATCACCGTGCTGGTCTATGGCGAGGTGATCGCCAGCGACGCGCCGGCCAACATCCGCTCCAACCGCGCCGTCCAACAAGCCTATCTCGGCGAGGAAGCAGCGTAATGCTCGAAGTTCGCGACCTGCATGCCTATTACGGCAAAAGCCACATCCTCCAGGGTGTCGACCTCGCCATCGGCGACGGCGAAATCGTCAGCCTCCTCGGCCGCAACGGCGTCGGCCGCTCCACCACCTGCAAGGCCATCATGGGCCTCGTTGCCCCGCACGGCGAGATCAGCTTCAAGGGCCGCAAACTCAACGGCCTGCGTCCCGACCAGATCGCCCATGCCGGCATCGGCTACGTGCCGGAAGACCGCCAGGTCTTCCCGGGCCTGACCGTGCGCCAGAACCTGGAACTAGGCATGAAGAAAACCGGCGTCTTCGGGCGCTGGAACTTCGAAGACATGTTCAAGCTCTTCCCCAACCTCGGCAACCGGCGCGACAACCCCGCCGGCGTGCTCTCCGGCGGCGAACAGCAAATGCTGACCATGTGCCGCACCCTGATGGGCGACCCCGACCTGGTCATCATCGACGAACCCACCGAAGGCCTCGCCCCCAAACTGGTCGAACAAGTCGGCGAACTCCTGGACGAAATCGCCCGCCGCGGCGTGTCGATCCTGCTCGTGGAACAAAAACTCACCATCGCCCTGAAAATCTCCAAACGCCTCTACGTGATGGGCCATGGCCGCATCGTCTTCGAAGGCAACCCCGCCGCGCTGGCCGCCAATGAAGGTATCCGCAAGGAGTGGCTGGAAGTATAGAAAGTCTTTTTTTTGTGAACAAAAAGAAGCAAAAAAACTTTATCCATTAATCCTCGTGGGGTGGAATGCCCTTCGGCATTCAACCATGCCCCCGTCCCATCCGACCGTTATCCTGAGCGAAGCGAAGGATCCACGCTTTTTTTGTCTCCCAACCCTCACCATATCTTATTGAACGAAGTTTTTTTTGCTTCTTTTTGTTCACAAAAAGAAGGTCTGCCTTCTCTCTGCATTAGAAAAAAATCATCAAAACAATCAAAAATTTCCTTGATTCTCCCATTGTCTCCCGCTAATATACCCAAATGCCTTCCTATCCACCCACCCTGGCCGACCGCCTCTCCCGCCGACGCAGCGATGCACCGGCCCGGGAGAACCGCGCCTGGTCGCTGGACGCCCTGATCGCCGCCATTTTCGCCCGCATCTTCGCCCGCCTGGAGCAGTTGCTCCTGCTCTGGCAATCCGGCGACCTCCCGCTTCCCCAGCCGAGCCGCAAGCCGCATCGCCCGTCGACCGGCACCCGCGCATCCGAACCGCGCCCGCCGGCCGCCCATGCCGCACGCCGCCGGTCCCTTCGCGTCGCCGCGCGCGCCCGCGCGGCATCCATCCCCCGCCACCCAACTGGCCAATCTGCCGAACCGCGAGCCCTAGCGCAGCGCCCCATCCCGCAAGCCGCTCGCCCCCGCTCTGCCCGAGCCCCGCCACCCACTGGCCTCCCGACCCAATCAGGGGCGTCGCAGAATGGCGCGCATAATGTTACGAATACGGAATTAAACCTAAACCCGCCCCAGAATCGCCGCCAGAATCGCCGCCAGCACCGCCTCCGGCGCCTCCATGCTCGGCAGATGCGCCGTCCCCGGAAACACCAACCGCCGCGCCCCCGGCACCCGCGCCGCAATCGCCTCGCCGTACGCGATCACATCCACGCAATCCAGGTTGCCCCAGGCGACCAGGGTCGGTGCCGCCACCCGCTCCAGTCGGTCAAACGCCGATGGCGGTGCAACAACCCGGCCGATGTCCGGCGCCGCCAGCGCAATCCCGTTCATCTCCAGGAACAGCGCCCGCACCGCGCCCCTCACCCGCCCTGCCGGCGCGGTGGGACCATCCAGCCACAGCTGCGCCTCCAACGCATTGAGCAACCCCAGATCGCCGGCCTGCTCAGCCACCGCAATCGCCGCCTCCAGCCGCGCCATCGCTGGCAACGGTGCCACCTCCGGCCGCCCGCTCACTGCGGAGCCGATCAGCACCAGCCCCGCCACCCGCCCGGGATGCGCCAGCGCCGTATCGATCGCAATCCGCCCGCCCTGCGAACACCCCACCAGCACCGCTGGCCTTCCCGGCGCCACCGCATCCAGCACCGCCAACAGGTCGCCCACCCGCGTATGCTCCCCGTCCGCCGCCGCCGTCCGCCCAAACCCCCGCCGATCAAATGCAATCACCTGCGCCCGCTGCGCCAGCCCCGCGAACTGCCCCCGCCACATCCGACTATCCGCAACCCCGGCATGCATCATCACCACCGGCACCCCCACACCGGCCTGCCAGACCGCCAGCCGCGCCGCCCCCGCCTCAACCCAAACCGGCTGCCCGTCCATCCCCGCTCCTTGTCGCCCTATGACCCACCGCCGCCCCGTGGCAAACTCACCCCAGACCTGCAATGGAACCTTAGTATGCCTCGTATGACCGGCGGCGACGCCATCGTCGACTCTCTGCTGCGCCACGGCGTGGACACCGTTTTCGGCCTGCCCGGCGTCCAGGTTTACGGCCTGTTCGACGCCTTCGCCCGCAACGCCAACCGTCTGCGCCTGATCAACGCCCGCCACGAACAGACCACTGCCTATATGGCCATGGGCTACGCCGCCTCCACCGGCAAGCCCGGCGTCTTCTCGGTCGTCCCCGGCCCCGGCGTGCTGAACACCACCGCCGCCATGGCCACCGGCTGGGGCATCAACGTGCCGATGCTGTGCATCACCGGCCAGGTCCCCTCCACCATGATCGGCCGCCTGCGCGGCCAACTCCACGAACTGCCCGACCAGCTCGCCACCCTGAAGTCCCTGCTGAAATTCGCCGAACGCATCGAACACCCCACCGACGCGCCCCAGGTCATGGCCCGCGCCTTCCAGGCGATGACCTCCGGCCGGCCGGGCCCGGTCGCCGTCGAAATGCCCTGGGACATGTTCCCCGCCTCGGCCGAGGTGACCCCCCAAGACCCGCTCGGCAATCGCCCGAACCCGGTGCCGGACCCCGAGAAAATCACCGCCCTGGCCAAGCTGGTCGACGCCGCCCAGATGCCAATGATCTGGGTCGGCGGCGGCGCCGCCCATGCCAGCGCCGAAATCCTCGCCTTGGCCGAACGCATCGGCGCCCCGGTCGTCTCCTTCCGCACCGGCCGCGGCGTGCTCGATTCCCGCCACCCCCTGTCCCTGAACGTCAACGAAGCCACCCGCCTCTGGCCGCAAGTCGATCTCCTGATCGGCATCGGCACCCGCCTGGACGCCCCCACCTCCCGCTGGGGCCGCCCAGTCCCCGGCCTCAAACTCGCCCGCATCGACATCGACGCCGCCGAACACCGCCGCCTGACCGTCGACATCCCCATCGTCGCCGATTCAGCCGACGGAGCCCGCGCCCTCGAAGCCGCGGTGACCAGGAACACCGACCCCGCCCGCTCTGCCGCCATCGCCAAAGCCCGCGCTGACTCAACCGAATTCCTCAAACAGGTCCAACCGCAGATGGGCATGCTGGCCGCCATCCGCGCCGCCATGCCCGATGACGGCATTCTGGTCGATGAAATGACCCAGGTCGGCTACGTCTCCTGGATCGGCTACCCCGTCCACCAGCCGCGCGGCCTGGTCACCTCCGGCTTCTCCGGCACCCTCGGCTACGGCTTCCCCACCGCCCTCGGGGTGAAAGTCGCCAACCCCGACCGCGCCGTCGTCTCCATCACCGGCGACGGCGGCTTCCTGTTCGGCGGCACCGACCTCGCCACCGCGACGAAATTCGGCATCAACCTGGTCACCGTGCTGTTCAACAACGAATCCTACGGCAACGTCCTGCGCGACCAGCGCCGCCTGTTCGACGGCCGCGATTCCGGCTCGGTCCTGTCCAACCCGGATTTCCAGACCTTCGCCAAATCCTTCGGCGTCGCCGCCTGGAAAGTCGCCGACGCCGCCGGCCTTCACACCGCCTTGAAGGAAGCCCTGGCCACCAACGCGCCCTGCCTGATCGAGGTTACCAGCGACATCACCCGGGACTACCCGCCCTTCGAACTCTTCACCCCGCAGAAGGCCTAGGTCACCGGCGAGACACGTTCCAGAACACCGGATACTGCGTGCGCGGCAGGCCCACCAGATTGGCCCGCCGCGCAATCGGCCGCCGGATGATCCCGGTGGCGATGTACGGGAAGGTCTCATAGAACCGTGCCTGGATCGCCTCCACCACCTTCATCTGCGCCGCCGGGGTTGCGGCGTCGATGAAGTCCTCGCTCATCAGCTTGTGCAACGCCTCGTCGCACGGCCAGCCATACAGGTTCCGCCCGTCACAGCGTGACACCAGCGGCGCGTTGCTGATCGGACTGGCCAGCGACAACCCGCCCCAGAAGGTGAAGGCGATGTGCCAGCCATTCGGATTGGTCGCCGGCGACTCCTTGACGTTGCGCCGGGTCAGCACCGTGGACCAATCCATCGTCTGCACCAGCACATTCACCCCCGCCCGCCGCAACTGGTCGGCGGTGATCAGCGCCAGCAAATGGATATCGGCCTGGTCAGCGGGATCCAACAGCACGATCGGCTCGCCACGATAGCCCGCCTCGTCCAGCAACTGCTTGGCCCTGGCCAGATTGGCCTGCTTCCACGGCCCGGTCGCGACATCGCTGGCATAGGGCGTGCCACAGACGAACAGGGCATGGCATTCCTGGGCAAAACCGCCCTCGCTGGCGATGGCGTCGTTGTAGAGCTTCTGGTCCATCAACAGCTGAAGGGCGGCCCGCCCTTTCGGATTGTTGAACGGCGCCACCAGCGAGTTCGGCCGGATCGTGCCGATCACCCCGGCGCCGTTCAGCACCTCGACCACCAGCTCCCTGTTGGCGCGGAGCAGCGGCACCAGGTCGGCCGGCGGCGGATCGATCAGGTCGATCTCGCCCTTCATCAGCGCCTGGGTCACGGTGGAGGGATCCGGCAGATAGCGCCACTCGACGACATCCACCTTCACCACCTTGCCGCCGGCATAGCCGTCCGCCGGCTCGGCGCGGGGGATATAGGCGGGATTGCGACGATACACGGCACGATGGCCGGGCTGATAGCCGGTGGGGTCCCAGGTGAAGGGGCCGGAGCCCATCACCGTCTTCACCTGCTGGAACGCATCGACGTTCGCCTCTTCCTCCCGCATGACGAACGGTGCCAACACCGGTGTGCCGAGCACTTCCATGACGGGGCCAAAGGGTTTGGACAACCGCAGCCGCAAGGTCCGCGCATCGACCGCATCGATCCCCGCCACCCGTGGCATCATCGCCTGCCCCGTGGTCACCCGCTTCGCCCAGCGCTGGATCGACGCCACCACATCCTGTGCCCGCACCGGCGAACCGTCATGGAACATCAGGCCGGGGCGCAGCGTGAAGGTCCAGGTCAGGCCGTCCGGCGAAGTGACGACGCTCTCGGCCATCTGCAACTGTGGCTTCAGCTCGGCATCCATCGTCACCAGCACGTCGTAGATCAGCTGCGCATGGGTCACGGAGATCGCCGCACTGGTCCAGATCGGATCCAGCACCCGCAGGTCCCCGCTCGGGGCATAGCGGATCACCGACTGCGCCCGCGGTGCTGCCGCCACCACGACGGTTGCGAAAAGACCCAATAGCAAGGTGACAACTCGGCGCATGGCAACCTCCGCGGAGGCACGACTATGCGGCGCCAAGCTACCAGCGTCCACCGGGCTTGAGCCGCCGGCACCACCGCCGCACACTGGCGCAAAGCGGGAGCGGCGGCGATGAAGCAGATACAGTTGGCGGCCTACGGCGTGCCGGAACAGGTGGTGAGCTGCGTTGAAGTTCCCGATGTCCGCACCCCCGGTCCCGGCGAGGTGGTGTTCGATATCATCGCCTTCCCGATCAACCCGGCCGACATCGCCTTTTGCTCCGGCAACTACCGCTTGCGCCCGCCGCTGCCCGCCACCCCCGGCGCCGAATGCATCGGCCGCGTCACCGCCATCGGCACCGGCGTCACCCACGTGAAGCCCGGCGACCACGTCATCAACCTGGTGCGGGAGAACTGGGCCCAGCGACGGCGCGTGAAGGGCGAGGACGTCATCGCCATCCCGCCGCAGATTCCGCTGCGCCAGGCGGCCATGTTGCGCATCAACCCGCCAACCGCCCAACTCCTGTTGAGTGATGTCACAGAATTACAGCCCGGCGACTGGCTGATCCAGAATGTCGCCAACTCCGCCGTCGGCCGCCTGATCATTCGGTTGGGCCGCGCGCGCGGCCTGAAGACGATCAACGTGGTGCGCCGGGACTCGCTGTTCCCTGAGCTTCAGGCTATGGGCGCCGACATCTGCATCGTCGACGGCCCGGACCTCGCCGCCCGGGTCGCCCAGGCCACGGGCGGGGCATCGGTCAAACTCGGCATTGATGCCGTCTGCGGCGACGCCCTGGCGCGTATCGCCACCTGTGTCGCCGATGACGGTGCTGTGGTCACTTATGGCGCGATGGGCGGCGAACAGCCGGCGATCGACCGGTCGGAGCTGATGTTCCGCGGCATCACCCTCTCCGGCTTCATGCTCGGCCGCTTCCTCGGCCGCCGCAGCCTGAGTGAGATCCGTACCATCTTCGCCGACCTCGGCCAGCAAATGCTCGACGGCAAACTCGATGCCCCGGTCGCCGCCGTCTACCCGATCGAACAGATCGCCGAAGCCGTGGCCCATGCCCAGCGCGATGCCAAGGGCGGGAAAATCCTGGTGGCACCGAATGGGATGATTTGACCTACTCGCCCCGCCCGGAGAAGGCCAACATCCGTTCGGTCCGCTCGTCGTTGGTCAACGTATTGCGCCGGGTGCCGGCGTTCAGGCGCTCGGCGGCGGATTGCGCCCACCGCCGCAGCCAGCGTCCCAGCCGGGCCGGCAATTCGCCGCCGCGCGCGGTGGCCAACCAGGCGGGCGGGACGAACCGGGAGAAGATTTCGTCATCGAGCGCCACGATGGCGATGAAACTGCCGGGATCGCCCTGGCGTCCGCCGCGGCCGAAAAGCTGCCGGTCGATGCGCGCACTTTCGTGGAATTCGGTCAGGATGACGTGCAGCCCGCCGGCCGCGCGCACCGAGGGCGCCAGCTTGATGTCGGTGCCGCGCCCGGCCATGTTGGTGGCCACCGTGATCCGCCCAGGGGTGCCGGCTTCGGCGACGATCTCGGCCTCCTCCTCGTGGCGCTCGGCATTCAGCACCGCGGCGGTGAAACCCCGCGCCGCCAGCCGGTCGCCGAGCAGTTGCGACGCCGCCACCGAGCGGGTGCCGATCAGTACCGCCCGGCCGCGCTCCGCCATCGCGGCGGCTTCGGCGACCACGGCGTCCCATTTTGCGTTCTCGTCGGCCATCACGCGCAGGCCAGTATTGCGCCGCCGCAACGGATGATGCGTCGGCACCGTGGTGACGCGCAGGCCGTAGACCCAACGCAATTCGCCGGCTACTTCGGCTGCGGTGCCGGTCATGCCGCAGAGGTGGAAGTAGCGCCGGAAGAAGCGCTGGTAGGTGATGCGCGACAGGGTGCGCCGGCGGTCGGTGATCTCGACGCCCTCCTTGGCCTCGACCATCTGGTGCAGCCCGCGTTCCCAGGAACGGTCGGGCATGATGCGGCCGGTAAATTCGTCGACGATCTGAACCTTGCCATCGGCCAGGGCAATCGCTTGAACTGATGTAGGGGAGATTCCGGCGCGGCCGGAAGTACGATTCAAAGAGGACCTCACTGTGCGAGGTTCCGATGGCCGAGCCCCTTTCGCGTTCGATCCTTGCCCATTTTGCCGCTCTCGAAGATCCGCGAC
>CAMBRC010000042.1 GCA_945869965.1 Asaia bogorensis | reverse complement strand
GTGGGCATCGAGGCCTTCATGAAGGCCTCGATGCCCACCCTTGCCGAAGGCGCTTGATGGTTGAGGTCCAGGGTCTCGGACCCTGGTGGGGTCCAGGGGCAAAGCCCCTGGCCTTGCTTTCTCCCGCATGACCCTCCCGCTCACCATTGCAGCCGCCCATCTGCGCGGCCGGCGGCGGCAGACGTTGGTTTCGGTACTGGGGGTGGCACTGGGGGTTGGGGTTTTCATTGCGGTCACTGGCTTGATGGGCGGGTTCCAGGCGTTCTTCTTCAATCAGCTGATCGATACCAATCCGCATGTGACCATTACCGACGAGGTCCGGCTGCCGGCGCCGCAGCCGCTGGTCATGCTGCATCCGGGCGGGGCGGTAAGTGTGAATCGGATATTGCCGCGTGATCCCATCCGCGGGATCGCCAACGCCGGCGAGATCATGCAGGCCTTGGCGGCGATGCCGGGGGTGGCGGTGGCGCCGACCTTGCGCGGGCAGATGCTGTTGCGCCGCGCGGGGCGGGATTTCGCGGTGGCGGCGAGCGGCATCGACCCGGTGCGCGAGGCCCAGGTCACGCGGTTGTCCAAGGACATCAAGCAGGGCAGCCTCGAGGCATTGGCGGCGCGGCCGGACGGGATCGTGCTGGGTCGGGAACTGGCGAAGAAGATGGGCGCCTCGCTCGGCGACACGATCAGCGTGGCGACGGCGGCGGGCGGCGAGAGCGTGCTGCGGATTGTCGGCATTTTCCATACCGGGCTGGAGCAGCAGGATCTCGGCCAAGTCTTTGTCGCGCTGAACCGCCAGCAATCGATGCAGGCGCGGCCACGGGTGGTCAACGAGATCCATATCCGGCTGGCCGATATCGGGCAGTCGCGCGCGATCGCGGCGCTGGCGGAGGGGCGCTGGGGCTACAAGGCGGCGCCGTGGGAGGAGACGTTCGCGCGCATCCTGGAGGTGTTCGTGCTGCAGAATGTGATCATCTATGGCAGCACCGGGGCGATCCTGCTGGTGGCGGGGTTCGGGATTTTCAACATCATCTCGACCGTGGTCAGCGAGAAGGCGCGCGATATCGCGATCATGCGCTCGATCGGCATGACGCGGGCCAGCGTGGTGCTGACGTTCGTCGTCGAGGGCATCGCAGTCGGGCTGATGGGGGTGGCGGCGGGCTGGCTGCTGGGATGGGCGGGCTCGGCCTTGATCGAGACGGTCCCCGCGCCGGGTGCCGCAAACGAGGATGGCACGGTGGTCACGTTGAAAGTGGCGAAGTCGCTGTCGACATACGGCCTTGCCGCCGGGATTGCGCTGGCGTCCGCGGTGGTGGCGGCCTGGATTCCCGCCCGCAAGGCCGCGCGAACCGATCCGCTGGCGATCATCCGGGGCGCGACGTGACCGATATTCTGCGCACCGAAGGCCTCGGCCGCGTGCTGCCGGGGCCGGTACCGACCACGCTGGTCGCCGAGGTGACGCTGGCGTTTCAGCCGGCCAGTTTCAGTGTGATCACCGGGCCGTCGGGTTCGGGCAAGTCGTCGTTGTTGTATCTGCTGGGGTTGCTGGACATCCCGACGCATGGCGAGGTGTTTGTCGGGGGGGCCGCCACCTCGCGGCTGGACGACGCCGCGCGCACGCGGATGCGTCTGGCGGTGTTCGGCTTTGTGTTCCAGTTCCATTTCCTGTTGCCGGAGTTCAGCGTGCTGGACAACGTGATGCTGCCGATGCGGCAGTTGGGCGCGCTGACGCGGCCGCAGATGCGGGTGCGGGGGATGGCGCTGCTCGACTCGCTCGGCATGGCCGACCAGGCGCACAAGAAGCCTGACGCCTTGTCGGGCGGGCAGCGGCAGCGCACCGCAGTGGCGCGCGCGTTGGCCAATGATCCCCGTGTGGTGTTGGCCGACGAGCCGACAGGCTCGCTGGACACGCGCAACGCGGCGGCGGTGTTCGACGTGCTGGCGCGGCTGGCGACGGATGGCCGGACGGTGATCGCGGTGACGCATGACGAGGGGCTGGCGGCGATCGCGCAGCGGCGCATCCATCTGGTGGACGGGCGGGTGGTGCGGGATGCGGCGGTTGGGGTGCCAGTTGGGGTGCCAGTTGGGGCTGGGACGTGAGCGACTCGCCGATCCCGATGGCGCGCTATGCCGCCGCACCTGGTGGGCAGATGGTCTTCATCCAACCCGACTCGCGCTATGCCTCGCGACCGCCTGCGCTGTTCGAGTATCGCTGCGATTTCGCGCCGATGCGCGAGCGGTTTCAGGCGGCGCTGACGCGGCCCAATGTGCCCTGTCCGGCCGAGGCGGTGATGGTCTATCAGGACGCCTTCGTGCTGGACGGCAAGCAGGTGATTACCCGCGACGGCACCGGGATCGCCGAGAGCTTCCACGACGTCGGAGCCGAGTCCTGGCGCCGCGACTACCAGTTGCAGCAACTGGCGTTGATTGCCGAAGGCGATGTGGTGGCCATTCCGGCGCCCGGCCCGCCAGTGGTGGCGATCTTCAAGCAGTATTCCGACAATTTCGGCCATGTGGTGGCCGAGGCGATCCCGCGGCTGTTGCATCTGGTGGCGATGGGGCTCTCCGAGGTGCGGCTGCTGTTGCCGGAGGAGGCGGTGCCGCATCGTGCCGCGCTGGACTTCGCGTTGCGGGCGCTGGGGTTGCAGGCCGAGTTGGTTGTCTGTCCCGAGCGGACGGTGGCGCGGGTGGCGGCGCTGCATTGGGTGTCGCCGCCATCGCTGTATCCGCATCGGCTGTCGCCGAGCCTGGCGCGGCTGATGGCACGGCTGGTGGCGGCGGCGCCGAAGGGCGAGGGACCGTCGCGGCTGTTCGTGGCGCGCCCCGAGGATGCCCGGCGGCGGATGACCAACGCCGCCGAGGTGCAGGCGCGCGCCGAGGCCGCGGGACTGACGGTGGTGGAGCCGTCGCGGCTGGATTTTCCAGCGCAGGTGGCGCTGTTTGCTGGCGCGCGCGTGGTGGCGGGGCCGATGGGGGCCGGGTTGACGCTGACCGCCGCGATGGCACCTGGCGGGCATATGGCGATGTTCGACCCCGGCACCGCCGATCCGTTCTTCTGGAACATCGCCTGTCTCGGCGGGCTGGCATTCGATTGGGGCTTCACCGCGCCGGTGGTGCCCGGCAACGCGGCGGCGTTCAGCGACGACATGACGGTGCCGCCCGCCCTGCTCGACACCATCCTCGGTCGGTTGGCGGCCACGGGGTGACGTGGCTAGCATCACGGCAACACGGGAGGCCGCGCCATGACCCTGCGCTTTGCGGTGATCGGCATCGATCATCGCCACGTCTACGAACTGACCCAATACCTGATTGATGCCGGGCTGGACTGCGCCGGCTGGTGGAACGTCACCACCAACCCGCATGTGCTGGAGGGCTTTCGCAAGCGCTTTCCCCACGTGCCGGAAGTTGCCGAGCGCGACCGGCTGATGGATGACCCCTCCATCACCCTGATCGTCACCGCCGCCATCCCGAGCGAGCGCGCGGCGCTAGCGATCGAAGCGATGCGGCGCGGCAAGGACGTGTTGGCCGACAAGCCGGGCATCACCACGCGCGCCGACCTGGCGGCCGTCGAGGCGGCGGTGGCCGAGACCGGGCGGTTCTTCGCCGTGGTGTTCGGCGAGCGCTTCCAGTCGCCGGCCAGCGCACGGGCGCGCGAACTGGTGCAGCAGGGCGCGGTCGGCCGGCTGGTCTCCACCACCACGATGGCGCCACACCGGATGAACCGGCCGACGCGGCCCGACTGGTTCTGGGATGCGCGCACCAACGGCTCGATCCTGGTCGATATCGGCTGTCACCAGATCGACGCCTTCCTGCACCTGACCGGGCGAACGGATGCCGAGATCGTCCATGCCGCGATTCGCACGGTGGCGCCGGAGCGCACGCCGGTTTCGGACTTTCAAGATTGGGGCGAGATGATCTTGCGCAACGATGTCGCCACCGGCACGATGCAGATGCACTGGTTCACCCCGAACGGGCTGGCCGATTGGGGCGACGGGCGCGCCTTCATCGTTGGCACCGAGGGCTATATCGAGCTGCGCAAGAACCTTGACCTCGCCGGGCGCGAGGGCGGGCAGCACCTGTTCCTGGTGACCAACAGCAAGACCGAGCACATCGCCTGTGCCGGGGTGCCGGTTTTGACGTTCCGTGCCTTCGCGAACGACCTGCGCGACCGCACCGAGACGGCGATGACCCAAGCCCATTGCTTCGCGGTGTGCCGCCTGGCGCTGGAGGCCGAGGAGACGGCGCTGCGCCGGCGTTGACCGGTCAGCCCGCCACCCCCAGCCTTCCTGCCATGTCCTGGACGAATTGCCACGCCACCCGGCCGGAGCGGGCGCCGCGGGTGACGCTCCATTCCACCGCCGCGGCATGCAGCGCATCCGGCTCGATCGGCAGCTTCAGCGCCGCGGCGTAGCCGTCGATCATGGCGAAGAACACATCCTGGTCGCAGCTGTAGAAGCCGATCCACAGACCGAAGCGGTCGGACAGCGAGACCTTTTCCTCGATCGCCTCGCTGGCATGGATCGCCGTGCTGCGCTCGTTCTCGATCATGTCGCGCGGCATCAGGTGGCGGCGGTTCGAGGTGGCGTAGAACAGCACATTGGCCGGCCGACCCTCGATGCCGCCGTCGAGCACCGATTTCAGCGCCTTGTAGTCGGCGTCCTCGCGCTCGAACGACAAATCGTCGCAGAAGATCAGGCAGCGGCGTTCGGAGCCCTTGAGATCAGCGCGCCGCAGCAGGCGCAGCAGCTCCGGCAGGCTGGCGATGTCCTCGCGGTGGATCTCGATCAGCGCCAGGCTACCGGGTCGCTCGGCGTTGATGCGGGCATGGGCGGCCTTGACCAGCGATGACTTGCCCATGCCACGGGCACCCCACAGCATGGCGTTGTTGGCCGGCAGGCCGGCGGCGAAGCGGGTGGTGTTTGCCAGGATCTGCGCCTTCTGGCTCTCGACACCCTGCAACAGGTCGATGTCGACGCGGCTGACCCGCGCCACCGGTCGCAGCTCGCCGCCCTCCGGCTGCCAGACGAAGGCATCGGCCAAGGTCACGTCCGGCACCGGCGGCGGCGGTGGCGCCAGGCGGTCCAGGGCCGCGGCGATACGCTGTGCTGTGTCCAGAAGGTGCTGGTCCATGACGGGGCAATCCGATCGTGCTTGACGTGCAGGGCGCGGAAACTATGGTCCGCGGCCAACCACCGCAACCCGGACACACCCCATACATGTTGATTTCCCCGGCCTACGCCCAGGACCTAAGCGGCATCGTCGCCACCGCCGGCCAGTTCCTGCCGATCGTGCTGATCTTCGCCGTGTTCTATTTTCTGCTCATCCGCCCGCAGCAACAGCAGCAAAAGGCGCTGAAGGCCAAGCTGGCGGCGATCAAGCGCAATGACCGCGTGCTGACCGGCGGCGGCATCATTGGCGTGGTGCAGAAGGTTACCGAGGGCAGCAACGAGGTGGAGATCGAGATCGCGCCGAATGTGCGGGTCAAGGTGTTGCGCGAGACCATCAGCTCGGTGCTGGCCGACCCCAAGCCGGCCAACGACAGCAAGCCGGAAAAATAGCGCCGCAGGAATAGTATAGCCGGGACCATACGGTTGGTGCACTAATCGCACCCGGCTTCCACCGCGCGAACGAGGCGAACCATGTCCCAGACCGCTCAATGGCACTACGCCGAAGGCGGCGCCACCAAGGGCCCGTTCTCGGCCGACCAGATGGCCGCCCTGGTGCAGAACGGGACGATCGCGGGGCATACCCAAATCTGGTCGCCCACCATGGCGGCCTGGGCGCCACTGTCGCAGTCGCCCCTGGCCATGCTGCTCGGGGGCGGCCCCGCTCCGCAAGGTATGGCCCAGCAAGGTATGGCCCCATCCTACCATGCCGCCGCATCCCCGATGGGCGCGGCTGCCGGCACCAGCGCCAACGCCTTCATCTTTGCCGTGCGCACCTGCTTCAACAAATACGCGACATTCCAGGGACGGGCGGCGCGTCCGGAATTCTGGTTCTTCGTGCTGTTCAACGTGCTCGTGGGCACGGCGCTCTCGGTGGTGGACGGGGTACTGTTCGGGCTGGCCAATGGCGTCAGTCCGCTGAGCAGCCTGTATTCCCTGGCGGCGTTCATCCCCGGCCTGGCAGTGGGCGCACGCCGGCTGCACGACATCGACCGCAGCGGCTGGTGGCAGCTGATTATGTTCGTGCCGCTGGTTGGCCTGGTGGTGATCGTGGTCTTCTGGTGCAAGCGCGGCACCCCGGGGCACAACCGCTTCGGCTGAGCGCGACCGGATAGCCGCTTCCGGCTAGCTATTGCGGCCGCGCCGGTTCCCGCCGGGTTGCGACCAAAAGTAACAGATTGGCAATTCCCGTCTGCGATACCCGCTCCTCCCGGCGCGGGACAGGCAGCCCCTGACCTCACCCGATCCACCTGCGGCCAACGTCCTGGCGCCGACCTGAAGTCGCCAGCAGCGGACTTCTGGCCGTTCTGATGCATCATCCGGAAGGGCAGCCATGGCGACCATCTTCATCGACCCCACCTCGAGGCCGGGCGGTAGCGGGGCGCTGTTCCGTCCGTACAAAAGCTGGTCCCAGGTCACGTTCTCGCCCGGCAACACCTATGTCCAGCGGGCCGGCACCAGCACCGCGGCCACGATCAACATCGCCGCCGAAGGCACCGCCACGGCACCGATCCGCATCGGCAGCTACGGCAGCGGGGCTGCACCGGTGATCGACGGCATCATCAACCTGAACGGCGCCGCGTATGTGACGGTGTCCGGCATGACGATCCGCAACGCCGGCGGTGCGGCCATCGCCATCCAGGCCGGCGCGCACCACAATTCGGTCCACGGCAACACCCTGGCGCAATCGATGATCGGCGTGTGGATCGGCAACGGCGCCGGCGGGGATAATGCGATCGTGCAAAATACCGTCCGCGACAATGCCATCATCGGCATCGGCGTCCACGAAATCAGCAACCCCGATGGCCACCCCACCACGATCGCCGGCAACACGGTCACCGCCAGCGGCGCCCACGGCATCGACATCACCGGCAACAACTTCATCGTCGTCGCAAACACGGTCAGCCGCAGCGGGCTTACCATCAGCGGGGCGAGCGGCATCCACGTCTTCGGCGGCGCCGAAGCGGCCCCGAACGGCTACGGCATCGCCAACATCATCGTCAGCAACGTCACCTTCGACAATCGTGATGCCACCGGCCCCGACGGCAACGGCATCCAGCTCGACCAATACACATACGGCAACACGGTGATCGGCAATCTCGCCACCGGCAATGACGGGGCCGGCGTCATGCTCTACGATTCCCACGGCAACACCGTCGCCGGCAACTTCGCCGACGCGAACCAGCGCGATCCCGGCGGAACCCATCCGCTGCGCGGCGATTTCGTCCTGGCCGGCAGCCTCGACCTGACCCAGGCCAATTTCATCGCCGGCAACACCGCCTTGTCCACCGCCGGCCCGGCGGTGCTGGTGGATGCGCTGACCGCGGACAACGCCAACGGCTTCAGCGGCAATGTCTGGCAGAACGCCGGCGGCGGCGCGTCGACAATGCGCGGGCTGGACAGTTCCTGGTCGGGCTGGCTCGCCTACGACATGACCGCCGGCTCCGGCCTGCCGGCAGATGCGGAAACCGGCGTCGCCGTGCTGCGCGCGCCCTATGCCGGCGCGCTGTCGTACAGCTTCGACAACGGCGCCACCAGAATGATCGACGGCATCAGCTATGCCCTGATCGGCTGGACCGGCAGCCAGCTTGTGGTCGGTGGCGAAGCGGTGGTCTGAACCCGCGGGCACAAAAAAGGCCCCTTGCGGGGCCTTTTCCGTGTCGCCTCAGATGGCGATGGCTTCGTAATTGGCCAGGTTGTCCAGCCAGTTCTGCACGTAATCCGGGCGGCGGTGGCGGAAGTCCAGGTAGTAGCTGTGCTCCCACACGTCGCAGCCCAGCAGCGCGGTGCCTTCGCCGGCGGCCAGCGGATTGCTGCCGTTCGGGCTCTTGGTGCACTTGAGCTTGCCGTCGGCACCCATCACCAGCCAGGCCCAGCCACTGCCGAACTGGGTGGTGGCGGCGGTCTTGAAGGCGTCCTTGAACGCCTGGACGCTGCCGAAATCGCTGACCAGCTTGGCTTCCAGCTTGCCCGGAATGCCGCCGCCGGTGGGCGACATGTTCTGCCAGAACAGGATGTGGTTCCAATGCTGGCCGGCATTATTGAACACCGGCGCCTTCGCGGCATCGCCGTTGACGAGCTTGACGATCTCGTCCAGCGACTTGCCCTGTAGGGCGGCGTCTTTCTCGACGAAGCCGTTCAGCGCCGTGACATAGGCCTGGTGATGCTTGCCGTGATGCAGCTCCAACGTTTCCTGGCACATGCCCTTCGCGGCCAGGGCGGAGGTGCTGTAGGGGAGGGCGGGAAGTGTGAAGGCCATGAAGCCGTTCTCCGGGATTGTTTTGCAGATGGGGACGCCCTGCGTAGCTATGGCCGCTCCGGGCCAAGGTCAAGCTTGCGCCCGCGCAATTGACGCGGCACGAGGTGCGGGATGAGCACCGCCCCTGCCCTCTCACCATGCGCCGAGATCGTCCGGCGGCACGACCCCGACCGCTTCCTGACCGCCCTGTTCGCTCCCGCCGCCCGGCGCGAGGCGCTGTTCACGCTCTATGCCTTCAATCACGAGCTGGCCCGCGCCCGCGAAGTCGTCAGCGAGCCAATGCTGGCGCTGATCCGCCTGCACTGGTGGCGCGAGGTGGTCCAAGGCACGCCAAAGCGCCACGAAGTCGCAACCCCACTCGCCGCCATGATCGGCCAGGGCGTGTTGCTGCCGGTCGACCTGATGGCGATGATCGACGGCCGCGAGGCCGAGGCAGACCCGGCCATCCCCGACCGCGCCGCCTGGAACGCGTACTTGGCCGCCACCGCCGGTGCGGTGATGCGGGCGGCCGGGCGCGCCCTGGGCGCCGACGGCGCGCTGCTCGACCGCCTGACCCGCCTCGGCAGCGCACACGGCGTGGCCGGCCAATTGCGCAACGTGCCGGCGCTGGCCCGCGCCGGCCGGGTGCTGCTGCCGCAAGACGTGCTGGGTGCGCATGAACTGACGGTCCACGACGTCACCGCCGGCCAAGGCGCGGATGCCCTGCGCGCCGCGCTGGCGGAACTGGCGACCGATGGCCGCGCCATTCTGGACCAGGCGGCCGGCCCCCTGCCCCGCGCCGCAATCGCCGCCGCACTGCCCGCGGTGCTCGCCCGCCGCGACCTCGCCCGCGCCACCCCGCCTGCCGAGCGGGGATTGGGCGACCGGCTGGCCGTGCTTGCGGCCTGGGCGCTCGGCCGGGTGTAAGCGACACCTGGATGCCCGCGCCCGATCCGCTAGGATACCGCCATGCCCGCCACGCCACACCTGCTGCCCGACCACCTCGCCCCCGCCTTCTGGGTGCCCGACCGCCTCGGCACCATCAGCGCCTGGTGGGGCCACGTGCCGTTCGCCCACTGGCTGGTCGCCGCCACCCGGCCCGGGCTGATCGTCGAGCTCGGCACCCATACCGGCGTCTCCTACGCCGCGTTTTGCCGCGCCGTCACCGAGCGGCGCCTGCCCACGCGCTGCGTCGCCATCGACACCTGGCAAGGTGACGCCCAAGCCGGCCACTACGACGACGCCGTGCTCGACGACCTGCGCGCCTGGCACGACCCGCGCCACAGCGCATTCTCCCGCTTGCTGCGCACCGATTTCGACAGCGCCCGCCGCCTCTTTGCGCCGGCCAGCATCGACCTCCTCCATATCGACGGCCTGCACGACTACGTCTCGGTCCGCCACGACTTCGAAACCTGGCTGCCAACCCTCTCGCCCCGCGGTGTCGTCCTGTTCCACGACACCGAAATCCGCGACGCCGGCTTCGGCGTCTGGAAACTCTGGGACGAACTGCGCCGCCAGTACCCCGGCTTCGCCTTCCTGCACGGTTATGGCCTCGGCATCCTGGCCGTCGGCAACCAGCCCCCCCTGGCCATCAAAGCCCTCTGCGCCACCGCCGGAACCGCCGAAGAAGCCACCCTGCGCCAACTCTTCACCGTCGCCGGCGAGCGCTGGATCGCCGACCAGATGCTGCGTCATGCCAATTCGGGCAAGGCCGACATCGCCGAGCCTCCCGACAGCGCCTGACAAAGGCCGGTCCGGCTGGTCCGCGACCCCCCCTGGCGCAATCGGCGCCACACCCACATCGCGGCCTGTCCGACCGACCTGCCGCGGCCGGCGAAACCCGCGTCGTGGCGCTGACCCATGCCGTCCTTGACCCGGAAACTCGGCGCGGATCTGACCAGCAAACCGAGGCGATATTCAACGTGCTGGGTCAACAGCCGGGCATCGTCGGCTATACGGTGCGCCGCCGGTGACCTACTGACACCTGGCCGTGCACCGCTCGTACCGGCGCTCTCCCGGGCGTGCCGCCTGCGATCGAACGACGGTTCCACGGGACGGATCCCGGAGTGCCGATCCCGGGTGCTCTCGCTGTAACGCGGGGCTGGGTCAAGACTTCTGCATGGAAGGGGCCATCCGTCCTGGACAAGGCCGATCAGGGAGAACGACCGATGACACGAGTGCCGTCGCTTGCCGCCGCCAGCTTCGCGATCCTGCTCGCCGTGCCGGCACAGCCAGTTTGGGCCCAGGACACCGATCCCACGCCGATCGTTGAGATCATGCGCACCTTCGCCGGCCCCGGCACGCACCGGCCAAGCGGCGCCAAGGGCGCCTGTTTCGCCGGCAGGTTCGAGCCGACCGCCGCCGCGCGCGGATTATCGAAGGCCGTCATATTCACCCGCCCATCCGAGGCCGTGATCCGCTTCTCGGTCGGTGGCGGCAATCCGGCCGTGGCGGACGGCGCGCGCGGCGTGAACCGTGGCCTGTCGTTCCGCATTGATGGCGACGGAGCGGGCCAGACCGAATTCGTCATGGTCAACGCGCCGATCAATTTCGTCGCCACGCCTGCGCAAATGCTGGGCTTCCTGGAGGCGCGCCGGCCCGCCGCCAATGGACAGCCCGACCCCGACCGCGTGCGCGTCTTCTCCGAGGCAAATCCCGAGACGCTGCTTCAGGCTCGTTTCCTGGCCAGCAAGCCGATTCCGGGGTCGTGGGTTGGGGTGAACTACTGGGGTGTGCACGCCTACACGCTGACGAACGGCGCCGGGGCACGCCAGGTGATGAAGTTTCGCATGGATCCGATCGACGGACCGGTGAACCTGACCGACGACGAGGCGCGTGCCCGGCCACGCGACTTCCTGGCGGCGGATATCGGCACGCGGCTGACGAGCGGACGGCCGACCGGGTTGCGGATGGTCGCGATCCTCGGCCAAGCGGGTGATCCGACCGACAATCCCACGCGTCTGTGGGCCGGCGAGGACACGCGGTCGACCGTGGAGCTTGGCACGCTTCTGGTGCGCAGCGTGGCCGATGCCAAAATCTGCGACGGGGTGATATTCGCACCCACGCTCCTCGCCGATGGTATCGACGGACCGGAGAACGATCCGATGTTCGCGATCCGCACGCCGGCCTATGCGATCTCGATCACCAAGCGGGCGAATTAAGGCCGGGGAGTTCAAGACCGCGGGCGCTGGACATTCGTCCGGCGCGCGATACCAAGCGCCCGAGATACCGGAAGAGCCGGCATTTCGGGCGCTTGGCCTCATCTGCCTTTCTTGCTGGGACCTACTGACGCCTGCGCGTCACAACCCATAGGCACTGATCACCGGATCAAGCCGGAACTCGGCGTCGAGAAAATCGATCATCGCGCGCACCCGCGCCGGCACGAAACGGCGCGAGGCATAGACCGCATGCATCGGCAGGCGCCGCGGCTCATAGGCTTCGAGCAGCACAACGGCGCGGCCGCTGGCGATCGCGTCGGCCATCACCCAGATCGGCACAACCCCGATGCCCAACCCGATCAGCACCGCCTCGCGCACGCCCTCGCTGCTGTTCACCTGAAAGCGACCACGCACCGGAACCACCAGCGGCCCGGCGGGACCATCGAAGTGCCAGCGATTGGCCGTGGCAAGCCGGGTGTAGACAATGCAGTCGTGGCCAACGAGATCTCCTGGCGCAGCCGGACTCCCGCGCGCCGCGAGATACGCCGGCGCCGCCACGGTGACCCGCCGCGTCGCGCCGATGCGCCGCGCCACCAGGCCGGGATCGGTGATCTCGCCCACCCGGATGGCAAGGTCGATGCCTTCCTCCACCAGGTCGGTGAAGCCATCATTCATCACCAGATCGACGGCGATGTCCGGATATCGATCGAGGAAGCGGCGCAGCCGCGGCACCACATGCAATCGCCCGAACACCACCGGGCATGACAGCCGCAACGTGCCGCCGGGCCGCCCCATGCGCCGGCCCACCGCCGCCTCGGCCTCGCCAAGCGCCTCCACCACTCGCCTTGCATGTTCCAGAAATCGCTGCCCCTCATCGGTCAGGCTCAGCGCCCGGGTGCTGCGCGCCAGAAGCCGTGCACCCAGATGCGCCTCCAGCGCCGCAACCTGCCGGCTGATGGTCGGCTGGGAGGTCCGACGTTCCGCCGCCACGGCCGAAAAACTGCCGGCCTCAACCACGCGCAGAAACGTGCGGATAGGCTCGATCAGGTCCATGCCAGCCTCCATTCATACGAATTTCGTATGAACTATAGCCGCTCATCGGGCGTTCCGCACATTTCACGCATTGCATAAGGTCTCCCCCACTGACGGCACCGCGCCGCCCCTCACCCAGGAGACGAGCCATGGCCACCTTCACCTTGCACACCCCCTACACCGCCACCGCCGCCGCCGGCGCCCAGCTCGCCGGCATCGAGAAGGCATGGAAGTTCATCCCCAACCTGCACCGCATCCTGGCCGAGAGCCCCGAGCTGCTGGTAGGCTACGACACCCTCTTCGGCCTGGTCGGCAAGACCAGCTTCACCCCCGCCGAGCAGCAAATCGCCTTCCTCGCGGTCAACTACGAGAATGAATGCGAATACTGCATGGCCGGCCACTCGGTGCTCGCCGCTGGCGCCAAGGTGCCCGCTGACGTGATCGGCGCGCTGCGCGAAAACCAACCCGTCGCCGACAGCCGCATCCAGGCGCTGCGCAGTTTCGTCCAGAACGTCGTGCAGTCGCGCGGCAAGGTCGGGGACCGCGCCGTCGATGCCTTCCTCGCCGCCGGCTTCACCCAGCGCAATGTGCTGGAAGTAGTGCTGATCGTCGCGACCAAGACGATCTCCAACTACACCAACCACCTCACCCACACGCCGAACGACGCGTTCATGGCCAACACGACCTGGACGGCCCCGTCGCGCCGCACCCAGGCGGCCTGATCCGTCGCCGCGCACAGGAGTGAAACCGATGAGCCTGCAAACCGAACTCGACGCTTTCCGCGCCGCCTGGGAAGACCGCGTAGGGGCCGATATCGCCGGCCTCGTGGCCCGAGACAACGCCGCACTCGCAGGCTCCGGCCTGCCGGGCCGTGCAACACGAACAGGCGCACCCTTCCCGTCCGTGCAATTGTCCGACCAGCTCGGCCGGCCGGTGGACATCGCCACTCTCGCTGCCGATGGGCCGGTTGTCGTCACCTTCTACCGCGGCGGATGGTGCCCCTATTGCAGCCTCGAGCTGCGCGCCTGGCAGAAGGCGATGCCGGACCTGGCCCGCCTCGGCGCGCGTCTCGTCGCCGTTTCGTCCGAGACGCCGGACAATGCGCTGGACACCGCCGAAAAGAATGACCTTGCCTTCACCGTGCTGTCCGACAGCGGCGGCAAGCTGGCCCACGCGCTCGGCATCCGCTTCGCGCTGAGCCCCGAGATCAAGGCGCTCTACCAGAAGTTCGGCCACGACCTGCCGGCCCATAACGGCGACGGCGCCTGGTCGCTGCCAATGCCGGCAACCTTCGTGGTCGCGCGCAGCGGACAGATCGTGCTGGCCGAAATCGACCCCGATTATCGCCGCCGCATGGAACCCGCCGCCGCCCTTGCCGCCCTCGGCGCGCTGGTCGCGGAGGCCGTGTGATGACAATAGCAGTCATGACATCCCCCGTCGCGGCACCAGCCAAGCCAGCCGGCCTTTCCGCCACCACAAAGGGCATGCTGTTCGGCATGATCGCCGTGCTGATCTGGGGCGGCTACCTGGCAATGGCCCGGCGCAGCATCGGCGGCGGCTGGACCGCGATGGACCTCGCGATGTTCCGCTACGTCACGGCCGGGGTGATCATGCTCCCCTGGCTGCTGCGCCACGGCCTGGGCACAATGGGCGGCGTCGGCTGGGGGCGCGGGCTGGTGCTCGCAGCACTCGCCGGGCCCGGCTTCATCCTGGCCGCCGTCGGCGGCTATGCCTTCGCCCCGCTCGCCCATGGGGCGGTCATCCAGCCAGCAGCCGTCGTGCTTGGCGGTGCCGCCCTGGCCGCCTTCGTGCTGGGCGATCGCCCCGGCCCGGCGCGGCTGGCCGGCATTGCGCTGATGGTGGTCGGGTTGTGCCTGGTGGCCGGTCCCGGCCTGCTCGCCGGCAATGCGCAAACACCGATCGGCGATACATTGTTCGTACTCGCCGGCCTGATGTGGGCCGGGTTCGGCACCCTCAGCCGCCTGTGGGGCGTGGGCGCCATCGCCGGCACCGCCGCGGTGTCGGTCATCTCCGGGGCGGTCATGCTGCCGGCCTATCTCCTGTTCGTCGGCCCCGAACGGCTCCTGGCCGCATCACCCGGCGAGCTGGTCATTCAGATCGTGGTCCAGGGCGTGCTGGCCGGCGTCGTCGCGGTGATCGCCTATAGCCGCGCGGTCCAGCTTCTGGGCGCCGGCGCCGCCGCCGTGTTCCCGGCCCTGGTCCCCGCCGCCGCCATCGCCGTCGGCGTCCCGCTGGTGGGCGAAATCCCCGCCGCCCATGCCCTCGCGGGTCTGGCGATGGTCACCTTCGGCCTGCTGGTCGCTCTGGGCGTACTGCGCCGCCGGTAGACTTTCACGGAGGAAAGAAAGGTCTTCTTTTTGAAAAAAGAAGCAAAAACTTTCATCCATTGGCTCGGTGCTCCCCGGGGACGCACGGAGCCAATGGATAGAAGTTTTTTGGTTCTTTTTTTCAAAAAAGAACCCTTCCTTCGTCTACGCCCGCCGCCGCGCCTTCTTCACCCCCAGCAGCGGCGCCAGGAACCGCGCGGTGTGGCTCTCGGCCACCTTCGCCACCTGCTCCGGCGTGCCCTGCGCCACGATCCGCCCGCCGCCATCGCCACCCTCGGGCCCGAGGTCCAGCACCCAATCCGCAGTCTTGATCACCTCCAGATTGTGCTCGATCACCACCACGGTGTTCCCCGCATCGACCAGCGCATGCAGCACTTCCAGCAGCTTGCGCACATCCTCGAAATGCAGCCCGGTGGTCGGCTCATCCAGGATATACAGCGTCCGCCCGGTCGCCCGCCGCGCCAGTTCCTTGCTCAGCTTGATCCGCTGCGCCTCGCCGCCCGATAGCGTGGTGGCCTGTTGGCCGAGCGCGATGTAGCCCAGCCCGACCTGTTGCAGGATCGTCAGCCGGTCACGGATCTTGTTGACGGCGGAGAAATACGGCACCGCCTCGTCCACCGTCATCGCCAGCACCTCGGCAATCGACTTGTCGCGGAACTTGATCTCCAGCGTCTCGCGGTTGTAGCGCCGCCCCTTGCAGGTGTCGCAGGTCACGAAGACATCGGGCAGAAAGTGCATCTCGATCTTCAGCAACCCGTCGCCCTGGCACGCCTCGCAGCGCCCGCCCTTGACGTTGAAGCTGAACCGCCCGGACTTGTAGCCACGCGCCCGGCTCTCCGGCAGCTCAGCGAACCAGTCGCGGATTGGCGCGAACAGGTCGGTATAGGTGGCGGGGTTGGAGCGCGGCGTGCGCCCGATCGGCGACTGGTCGATGTCGATGATCTTGTCGAGATGCTCCAGCCCCTCGATGCGCGCATGCGCCGCCGGCACCTGGCCGGAGCCCATCAGCTTGCGGCTGGCCGCCTTGTAGAACGTATCCACCACCAGCGTGGACTTCCCCCCGCCCGACACCCCGGTGACGCAGGTGAACACGCCCAGCGGAAACGACGCAGTCACCTCCTTGAGGTTGTTGCCGCGCGCCCCGATCACCTTCACCACCCGGTCCTTCTGCACCGGCCGGCGCATGGCGGGGATCGGGATGAACTTGCGGCCGGAGAGATAGGCCCCGGTCAGCGACTCCGGATGCGCCGCCACCTCCGCGGCCGTGCCATGCGCGATCACATGCCCGCCATTGATCCCCGCCGCCGGCCCCATGTCGATCAGGTAGTCCGCCGCCCGGATCGCGTCCTCGTCGTGCTCCACCACCAGCACGGTGTTGCCCAGCGCCTTCAACCGCCGCAGCGTGCCCAATAGCCGCTCATTGTCGCGCTGGTGCAGCCCGATCGACGGCTCGTCGAGCACATAAAGCACCCCGGTCAGCCCCGAGCCGATCTGCGACGCCAGGCGAATCCGCTGGCTCTCGCCGCCCGACAACGTCGCCGAACCGCGCGCCAACGTCAGGTAATCCAGCCCGACATCGTTGAGAAACTGCAGCCGATCCTCGATCTCGCGCAGGATACGCCGCGCGATCTCCGCCCGCTGCGGCGTCAGCGTCGGCAGCACCCTTCCAAACCAGTCCCGGGCATGGCGGATCGACAGCTCCGACGCCTCGGCGATATGAAACCCCGCCACCTTCACCGCCAGCGCCTGCGGCTTCAACCGCGCCCCGGCACACACGGCGCACGGCTTCTCGGCCTGATAGCGCGACATCTCCTCGCGCACCCAGGCGCTGTCGGTCTCCTGCCAGCGCCGTTGCAGGTTGTGCAGCACGCCCTCGAACGGTTTCTTCACCGTGTATTCGCGCACCCCGTCCTTGTAGGTGAAATCGACGGCCTCATCGCCGGTGCCGCGCAGCACCGCCTCCTGCACCCGCTCCGGCAAATCCTGCCAAGGCGTACGCATGGCTGCCTTGAAGTGCTTGGCCAGGCTTTGCAGCGTCTGGTCGTAATACGGCGATTGCGACCCCGACCACGGCGCCACCGCCCCCTCGCCCAACGCCTTGCGCTCATCCGGCACCACCAGCGCGGGATCGAAAAACGTCTCAACGCCCAACCCGTCACAGGACGGACACGCCCCGTGCGGCGAGTTGAAGCTGAACAGCCGCGGCTCGATCTCCTCAATGGAAAAGCCGCTGACCGGGCAGGCAAATTTGCTGGAGAACACCGTGCGCTCGGCGGTGTCGGCGTTCTCGGCGTACACGATACCCTCGGACAACCCGAGCGCGGTTTCAAAACTATCGGCCAGCCGCGAGGCAATCCCGTCGCGCACCACCACCCGGTCCACCACCGCCTCGATCTCATGCTTGATCTTGCGGTTCAGCGCCGGCACCTCGCCGATCTCGTACAGCGTGCCGTCCACCTTCACCCGGGTGAACCCGCGCCGCTGCAATTCGGCCAGCTCCTTGCGGTACTCCCCCTTGCGGTCGCGCACCACCGGCGCCAGCAGCAACAGCCGCGTCCCCTCCGCCATCGCCAGCACCCGGTCCACCATCTGGCTGACCGTCTGCGCCTCGATCGGCAGCCCGGTCGCCGGCGAATACGGCACCCCGACCCTCGCCCACAGCAGCCGCATGTAATCGTGGATCTCGGTCACCGTGCCCACGGTCGAGCGTGGATTGCGGCTGGTCGTCTTCTGCTCGATCGAGATCGCCGGCGACAACCCCTCGATCGAGTCGACATCCGGCTTGCCCATCAGCTCCAGGAACTGCCGCGCATAAGCCGACAGGCTCTCGACATAGCGTCGCTGCCCCTCGGCATAAATCGTGTCGAACGCCAGCGACGACTTGCCCGACCCCGACAGCCCGGTAATTACCGTCAGGCTGTCGCGCGGGATATCCACATCAACATTCTTGAGATTGTGCTCGCGCGCCCCGCGCACCCGGATCGCCGGCGCGGCGGGGGCAGCATGGCCCTGGGTCACAGACCCCCTGGGAATGGTGGCATCCATCGTCGGCAATCCCTGCGCTGGCGATCCGCGGCGTCCGGCATGTGGAATCGGACGTGCGTTCTCGAACTGTTCCGTTTATATGGTCCTGGATGGGCGAATGGAAAGCCCATGATGCAGCGCGGCCAGCATTTGGCAGCCACCGCGCCCAGCGTCTATGATGGCAACAGGTAACGGGGTAGGCGAGCGATGGCCGGTAGCGTCAACAAAGTGATCCTGATGGGCAATCTCGGGCGCGACCCCGAATCGCGCACGCTGCAGAACGGCGGCAAGGTCGTCACCTTCTCCATCGCCACCAGCGAAACCTGGAGCGACAAGGCCTCGGGCGAGCGCAAGGAGCGCACCCAGTGGCATCGCATCGTCATCTTCAACGACCGCTTGGGCGAGGTCGCCGAGCGCTACCTGAAGAAGGGCCGCAAGGTGTACATCGAAGGGGCCCTGGAAACCCGCAAGTTCACCGACAAGGACGGCCAGGAGCGCGAAACCACCGAAGTCGTTCTGAAGCAGTTCCGCGGCGAGCTGGTCCTGCTCGACAACCGCCAGGACGAAGCCGGCGGCGAGGCCGGCGGCGACTATGCCCCGCGCGAACGCGCCCCTGCCCGCACCGCTGGTGGCGCCGCAGCCGGAGACCGCCCGGCCGCGCGCGGCCCATCCTGGGACACGCCGAAGCGCAGCAACGACCTGGACGACGATATCCCGTTCTGACGCCGGCCGCGCCACAGCCGCCCTTCCGGCGCGCGCGCGCGTAGTATATAAAGATGGCTACAAGCGGCCCTGCCCAAAGCGGACAGGGCCGCGCTTGTGTCAGGACAACGGGCACCTTCCCCGCCGCACCTCCATCAGTGAAGCTGAACCGCCAGTGAGCAACACGTGAGCGACACCCCCGAAGGCACGCCGCCACCAGAGCCGTCTGATCGGGAACCTCCCCATGGCGACCTCCCTGGCGACCGCCACCCGGTGATCCTCGAAGAGGAAATGCGCCGCTCCTACCTCGACTACGCCATGTCGGTCATCGTCAGCCGCGCCCTGCCCGACGCCCGCGACGGCCTCAAGCCCGTCCACCGCCGCATCCTTTACGCCATGCAGGGCGGCGGCTACACGCCCGACCGCCCCTATCGCAAATGCGCCAAGATGGTCGGCGAGGTCATGGGCAACTTCCATCCCCACGGCGACAGCGCGATCTACGACGCCCTCGTCCGCATGGCCCAGCCCTTCTCCATGCGCGTCCGCCTGATCGACGGCCAGGGCAATTTCGGCTCGGTCGACGGCGACCCCCCGGCGGCCATGCGCTACACCGAGGCCCGCCTGTCCAAGGCGGCGATGTTCCTGCTGACCGACATCGACCGCGACACGGTGGACTTCCAGCCCACCTACGACGAGTCGGACAAAGAACCCCGCGTCCTGCCCGCCACCTTCCCCAACCTGCTGATCAACGGCGCCGGCGGCATCGCCGTCGGCATGGCCACCAACATCCCGCCGCACAACCCCGGCGAGATCATCGACGCCACCTTGGCGATGATCGACAATCCCGAGATCTCGCTCGAAGACGTCATGAAGATCGTGCCGGCCCCGGACTTCCCCACCGGCGGTATCCTGCTCGGCCGCTCCGGCATCCGCTCGGCCTTCGACACCGGCCGCGGCAGCATCATCATCCGCGCCCGCACCGAATTCGAAGACCTGCGCGGCGGCCGCCAGGCGATCATCGTCACCGAAATCCCCTACCAGGTGAACAAATCCGTCCTGCTGGAAAAGATCGCCGAACTCGTCCGTGCCAAACAGGTCGAGGGCATCGGCGACATGCGCGACGAGAGCGACCGCTCCGGCATGCGCATCGTCATCGAACTCAGGCGTGACGCCACCCCCGAGGTCGTGCTGAACCAACTCTTCCGTTTCACCCAGCTGCAAACCAGCTTCGGCGTGAACATGCTGGCCCTCGATCGCGGCCAGCCGCGCCAGATGGGCCTGCGCGACGCGATCGCCACCTTCATCCGCTTCCGCGAGGAGGTCATCCTCCGCCGCAGCCGCTTCGACCTCGCCAAGGCCCGCGAACGCGCCCACCTGTTGGTCGGCCTCGCCCTCGCGGTCGCCAATATCGACGAAGTGATCGCCCTGATCCGCGCCAGTGCGGACGCCGCCACCGCCCGGGCGGGGCTGATGGGGCGCGACTGGCCGGCCGAGGCCGTGGTCCCGCTGCTCGAACTGATCGAGGACGAGCGCAACCTGCTCGTCACCGCCGACGGGGCTGATGGAGTGGGGGGCACCCAGACCGTCCGCCTCACCGAAGAACAGGCCCGCGGCATCCTGGAACTGCGCCTGGCCCGCCTGACCGGGCTGGAACGCGAGAAGATCAACGAGGAAATGGGCGAGGTCGCGGCCAAGATCGCCGACCTGCTGTCCGTCATCGCCAGCCGTCCCCAGCGCATGGACGTCATGAAGGCCGAACTGGCCAGCGTCCGCGCCGAAATCGCCACCCCCCGGATGTCCAGCATCGCCGACACCGATGCCGACCAGGACGACGAAAGCCTGATCGAACCCGGCCAGATGGTGGTTACCATCACCCGCGACGGCTACATCAAGCGCACCCCGCTGGAGACCTTCCGCCAACAGAACCGCGGCGGCCGCGGCCGCTCCGCCGCCGGCACCCGCGGCGACGACCTCGTCACCCGCAGCTTCAACGGCCACACCCACCAATGGGTGCTGTTCTTCAGCAGCGGCGGCAAGGCCTACCGCGAAAAAGTCTGGAAACTGCCCGAGGGCGGCCCGACCGGCAAAGGCAAGGCCCTGGTCAACCTGCTGCCCGAACTCGGCCAGGACACCATCACCACCGTGCTGCCGCTGCCACAGGACGAAACCCTGTGGGACACCCTGCATCTCGTCTTCGCCACAAGGTCCGGCAACGTCCGCCGCAACCGCCTGTCCGACTTCCGCAACGTCCGCTCCTCCGGCCTGATCGCCATGAAACTGGACGAGGGCGACGAACTGATCGGCGTCGCCACCCTGCGCGAAGGCGACGACGTGCTCCTGGCCACCAAACTCGGCCGCTGCATCCGCTTCCAGGCCACCGACGACCAGCTGCGCGTCTTCGCCGGCCGCGACTCCTCCGGCGTGCGCGGCATCAAGCTGGCCGAGGGCCGCACGCCCGACAGCGTCATCAGCCTGTCCGTCCTGCGCCATGCCGCGGCAACGCCGGACGAACGCACCGCCTACCTGCGCGTCGCCAACGCCCGCCGCCGCGCCGGCGACGACGAGGCCGAAGCCCCCGCCATCGTCGAGGCGGAGGAAGCCACCGAGGAAGTGACACTCAGCCCCGAGCGCATCGCCGAGCTAGAACTGGCCGAGGAATTCCTCCTCACCGTCACCGATGGCGGCTTCGGCAAGCGTTCCTCAGCCTACGAATACCGCGTCGCCGGCCGCGGCGGCATGGGCATCGCCGCCATCACCCTGACCCCGCGCACCGGCCGCGCCGTCGCCGGCACCCTGCCGGTGCGCGACGGCGACGGCGTCATGCTGGTAACCGACGCCGGCCGGCTGATCCGCCTGCCCGCCGACCAGGTCCGCATCACCGGCCGAACCGCCATGGGCGTCACCCTGTTCCGGCTGGATTCCGGCGAACGCGTGACCAGTGTATTCCTGGTGGTCGAGGACGACGTGCCAGAAGAAGCCGCGACCAATGATGCCGCGGCCAACGAGACCGACCCCGGCCCGGCCGGGACCGACAAGGGAGACGACACGAATGGCTGAGCGCATCGGGCTCTATCCAGGCACCTTCGACCCGATCCATAACGGCCACCTCGACGTGATCGCCCGCGGCGCCCGCCTTGTCGACCGGCTGGTCGTCGGCGTTGCCATCAACATCGGCAAAGGCCCGCTCTTCGAGCTGGACGAACGCGTCGAGCTGGTGACCCGCGAATGCGCCGCTGTCGCCGCCCGCACCGGCGCCACCATCGAGGTCCGCGCCTTCACCGGCCTGCTGGTCGATTTCGCCCGCGACCTCGGCGCCCGGATGATCGTCCGCGGCCTGCGCGCGGTCTCCGATTTCGACTTCGAGTTCCAGATGGCCGGCATGAACTACCGCATGCGCCCGGACATCGAGACCACCTTCCTGATGGCCAGCGAGCACCACCAGTTCATCTCGTCCCGCTTCGTCAAGGAAATCGCCCTGCTCGGTGGCGATATCAAATCCTTCGTCACACCGCTCACCTTCGACCTGACCATGGCGAAGGTGAAGGCGCGCGGCTGAAACAGGAGTTTTCCCCATGCAACGTCGCACCCTGCTTGCCGCCGGCCTCGCCACCACGGCGGCGCCGGCTTTGGCCCAAGCCCCGCAATCGTCAGCCATCAAGACCGATCCCGAGAACACTCTGTTCCTCGACCTCAAGGACGGCCGCGTGGTGATCATGCTCCTGCCCGAGATCGCACCACTGCATGTCGAGCGGGTGAAGATGCTGGCGCGGGCCAATTTCTATGACAACACCCCGTTCCATCGCGTGATGGAGGGCTTCATGGCCCAGGGCGGCGACCCCACCGGCACCGGCACCGGCGGCAGCGGCAAAGGCAACGTGAAGGCCGAGTTCAGCAAGACCCGCAAATTCCTGCGCGGCACCGTGGGCGCCGCCCGCAGCCAGAGCCCGGATAGTGCGGACAGCCAGTTCTTCATCATGTTCGCGCCGGCACCGTTCCTCGACGGTCAGTACACCATCTGGGGCCAGGTGGTCTCCGGCATCGAATTCGTCGACCGCATCAAGCGCGGCGTCGGCCAGTCGGGCCAGGTGCCCAATCCGCCAGATCGCATCGTCCGCCTGCGCGTCGAGGCTGACGTGAAGAGCTAAGCAAGGCTGGGCTTCGCCCAGACCCACCAGGGGCCAAGCCCCTGGACCTTATGAACTAAGGGTCCAGGGGGCTTGGCCCGTCACGCGTTAGCGTGCATTCGCACGACGCGGGTTTGGGCGGAGCCCAGTCTTCCCTATGTAACCGACAACTTTCGCAACCGGAGACGACCATGGCCGACCTCGAGAACACCCTCTACATGGAACTGAAGGATGGCCGCGTCGTCATCGAACTCCTGCCCGACCTCGCCCCGCGCCATGTCGAGCGCGTCAAGACCCTGGCCCGCCAGGGCTTCTACGACGGCACCGTCTTCCACCGCGTGATCGAGGGCTTCATGGCCCAGGGCGGCGATCCCACCGGCACCGGCACCGGCGGCTCCGACCTCGGCACCCTGCCCGCCGAATTCACCCGCCAGCGCGGCTTCGTCCGCGGCACCGTTGGCGCCGCACGCACCGGCGACCCAAACAGCGCCAACAGCCAGTTCTACATCATGTTCGCACCCGCGCCCCACCTCGATGGCCAGTACACCATCTGGGGCCAGGTCACCGAAGGCATGGATCACATCGACGCCATCAAGCGCGGCGCCGGCGGCAGCGGCACAGTGAGCAACCCGGACAAGATCGTCTCGGTGAAGGTGGCGGCCGACGCGGGCTGATACCGAAGCTCGCAGAGAAGAACTCGTTCCGGAAGAAAGTGCGGGCGCTGCCCGGACCCGCCAGGGGCTAAGCCCCTGGACCTTCTGCTTTCGAAGAATAATGTGTTCCAAGGGCCGCCGGCCCTTGGTGGGGCCGTGTAGAGCCTTGGCCTTGGCTTGTTTCAATACACCAGACACACCACTGCCCGGACGTTCCGAAAAACCGGCACACAAGATCGATCGAACGTTCCGACTTTGACGGCACTCTCCGTCAGAGTTCGAACACAGGGCGTTACGCTCACACTGTGGTTCCAACGCGCCGAGAGAGCCAATGCCGGCTCACGACAAGGCCGCAGATGGCGCCAGCGATCGGGTAGGTGATGTATATATCACTCCACCATGCCTCCCGAAACGGAGCCGGTCCCCGCAAAATCGCAAGGCAACCAAGGCCGGCACAGGCCCCGACGGCGGCGCGCAATGGCCACCAAGCAGCCTGCCGACGCGCCAGCCAAACCAGAACTGCACCCAACGCAAAGCCACAAACTGAAATCTGCAGCGGTGCAAGAAAAACCGCAACGGGATAGGCTGCGAGCACCATCAGGGGACCCATCGCAAGTCTATAAAATGACACATCCGACCAGCGAAATGACGGCGCAGCAAACCCCGATGTATACACAACCACTCCAACCAGCGGCGCCAGAAACACGCTGATCAGAGTGATCCACAGAACGGTCGCAAGATTATTCCAAGTAGCAGCAGGCCCCGTTTGGGCTGACCGGGCGTTCATTAGCTCGCGCTGAACAATGCAAACCGGCTTGGGCTGGTGGCGGACACGGCAGTGAGCATGACCACAGGGTCGCTCAACTCAAGAAATCAGGCTCTTCCCGGGTGAGCTTACGGATCACCGCCTTCATGAACGTGCGGCCATAGCTCTTGAACATGGCGGAATCCTCGGGATAGGTCGCGATGATGTGCGGCGGAATATGCATCAGCTCCGCGCCGCCGGCCTCGGCCAGTATCTGGATCTTGCAGGTATCCTCCAGGTAGATCAGCCGCAGCAGTGCCTCGCCCAAGGTCGAGCCAATCACCAAAGGACCATGATTTTCCATCATCAAGATGGTGGCGCGGCCGATCACCCCCGCCAGCCGCTCGCCCTCGGCCGGCGTCACCGCCGCGCCCTCGAAACCGCGGTCATAGGCGATGGAATTCAGGAACGACATGCTGGAGAGATAGGTGGGTGCAATCGTGCCGCCCTTGCGGGTGCAGATCGCCGTCGCATGGTGCATGTGGGTGTGCAGGGCGGCGGTCGCCTGCGGCAGCAGCCGGTGGATCGGTGCGTGGATGCAGAACGCGGTCAGCTCCACCGTATGGCCGTTGGTCGAGACGATGGTGCCGTCATGGGTCGCCATCACCAGCGAACTTACCGTCACCTCGGACCAGAAATAGCCCTCGGGATTGATCAGCATCAGGTCCGGCCTGCCAGGCACGGCGACCGAGAAGTGATTGCACACGCCGGACTGGAACCCCAACCGGGCCGCCCAGCGGCAGGTGGCGGCGAGTTCGATTTTAGCCTGGCGGATCGCTTCGGAGTCCAGGCCGGTGGTCTGCATCGTGTCCATGGGAGGCACCTTTGGATTGGAATGGATTACTTGGCGCGCAGCGACAACAGATAGGCAATCGCGTTGTCGATATCCGTGCGTGACAACGACAGGTCAGGCATCCGGCCGTGCGGCGTCGACAGAAAGGCACGCAACCCGTCCGCCGTCAGCCCTGGACGGTTGGCGATCACCATGAAGCCTGGCGCCTGATCGGCGGAAGTGACGGGGCGGGCTTCCACCGTGTGGCAATTGGCGCACCAGGTCTGTGCCACCGCGCGCCCGGCCGCGGCATCCTGGGCCAATGCTGTGCCCGGCAGTGCTGCGATTGCCGCCACCATCAGCAAATGTCGCATCGTCATCCCTCCTGCCCGAACCGAGCCGACACCAGCATCGCGGCAGCGGCACTTCGCAGCAAGCCCGGCCCGGTTGTCGTGCGCCACGTACGCGCTACTGTTGCCGGTGATGCCGGGCGCAACCGGCGCATTGGCGGAGGAAGACGGGCGTGGAATTCGACTACATCATCGTCGGCGGCGGGTCTGCCGGTTCGGTCCTGGCCAACCGCTTGTCGGCCCGCAGCACCAACAAAGTGCTGTTGTGCGAGGCGGGCATGGACACGCCGCATGGCAAGGTACCGCCGGAAGTGCTCGATTCGTATCCTGGCACCGCGTACCTGAACTCCAAGTTCCTGTGGAACGAGCTGAAGGTCACCACCGAGGTGATCTCGCACAACAACCCCGACGCGCCGAAGCCGCGGCTGCGCAAGTACGAGCAGGCACGGGTGCTCGGCGGCGGGTCGTCGATCAACGGGCAGTTGGCCAATCGGGGGGCACCGACGGATTACGACGAGTGGAACGCCCGTGGGGCGGCCGGGTGGAACTGGGACAATGTCCTGCCCTACTTCAAGAAAGTAGAGCGTGACATGGATTTCGACGACGAGTGGCATGGCCGCGAGGGCCGCATTCCGGTCCGTCGCATCTGGCCGGAGTTCTGGCCGGAACATGCCAAGGGGCTGGCGGAGGCGTTGAAGCAGACCGGGATGAAGTATCTGCCGGACCAGAACGGGAAGTTCGAGGAAGGCTACTTCCCGATCACCATCTCCAACGCCTATGAGCGGCGGGTTTCGGCGGCAATCGGCTATCTCGACCCCGCGACAAGGGCACGGGAGAATTTGACGATCTCGACCTTGACCCAGGTGAGCGGGCTGGTGTTCGAGGGCAATCGTTGCGTGGGCGTCGACGCGCTTGTTGAAGGCAGGAAGCAGCGTTTCCTGGGACGGGAGGTGATCCTGTCCAGCGGGGCGATCCATTCGCCAGCGCATCTGATGCGGGCGGGGATCGGGCCGGCGGGGCATTTGCGCGATATGGGCATCGAGGTTCGTCAAGCGCTTCCGGGGGTGGGGCAGCGGTTGATGGATCATCCTTCCATTGCGTTGGCGGCGTTCGTGAAACCGTTCGCGCGGATCAACGACACCACGCGGCGGCATATCATGATCGGGTGGCGGTACTCCTCCGAGATGGGCGGGGCACCGGCGGGGGACATGTTTGTCACCGCGGCGACCAAGTCTTCCTGGCATTCGGTGGGCGAGCAGATCGCGGCGTTGATCCTGTTCGTCAACAAGACCTATTCCGAGACCGGCGAGGTGAAGCTGCAGTCGCAGGATTGGCGGACCGAGCCGGAGGTCGCGTTCAACCTGTTGTCGGACAAGCGTGACCTCGATCGGTTGGGCGACGGGTTTCGGCGGATGGCAGCGTTGCAGGTCAGTGAGGCGATGCAGCGGGTCAGCGATGATCCGTTCCCCGCCAGCTACAGCGACAAGGTGCGCCAGGTTGGGGTAATCAACCAGAAGAACAAGTTCCTGACCGATATCATGGCGAAGTTGCTGGACGGGCCGGCGGTGCTGCGGAAGTTGTTGTTAAAGAAGCTGGTGATGGAGGAATTCACGCTGGAGCAGGTGCTTTCCGACGAGGACGCGATGGAGGCGTTTGTGCGCAAGGCGGCGGTGGGGGTCTGGCACGCATCGTGTACTTGCCGGATGGGGGCGGACGATGACCCGATGGCGGTGACCGATCCCGCGGGGCGAGTGCGAGGGGTTGAAGGGTTGCGGGTTTGCGATGCCTCGATTTTTCCGGTGGTTCCGTGCGCCAACACGAATTTCCCGACGTTGATGACGGCGGAGAAAGTGGCCGACGCCATCTTGGCGGGACACTGAGATGGCACGCGAGATCAAGATCGGCATTTCCGGCGGGGGCGTTCTGCATACCGACGCGCATGTGCCGGATGTCGAGACGCAGTTCCGGATGGTTCGGGATGCCGGGGTTTTTGACTACTTCGAGCGGACGCCGTTGCCGGGGTTGTTGGATACTTACAAGAAGGCGAGTGCGGCCACGGGGATTCCGTTGCTGTCGGGCGGGTTCTTCTATGCGCTGGGGCGGGACGAGCCGTTGCTGGAGTGGCATTTGCGGATCGGGGCCGAGTGCGGGATGCGGGTGCAGAACGTGCAGGTGCCGTTTCGGGATGCCGGGGGTGCGCGGGTCACGGACCAGCAGGTAGCGGATTTCTATTTGTGGGCGGCGGAGCTGGGGGACCGGTTGGGGGTGACGCCTTGTTTCGAGGTGCATATCAACATGTGGTCGGAGCGGCTTTCGCGGGTGGCGAAGGTGGCGCGGCTGGTGGAGGCGCGGGGCGTTTTGTTCAACATGACGCTGGATCATAGCCATGTGATCTTCAAGATCGGCAATGCGGGGGAGTTGGGGTTCGAGGGGCTGGGCGAGGATTTGGCGGAGGGGTTGGTGCTTGATCCCTTTTTGCCGGGCAATGTTTGTGGCGCTTGGATTGCTGCGAATTGGGTGCGCCATGCGCATGCGCGGCCGGCGATTCCGAACAATCCGCGCAATGCCTGGGGGGCGCATCCTGATGGCAGTTTGGGGCGGGGGGTGCAGTATCCGTTCATTCGGCCGAAGCCTGGGGACTGGCACTCGGAGTGGGACGAGGCGAAGCTGGAGCCGTGGAAGGAGGTGGTTCGGCAGATGTTTGCGCATCACGCGCGGGACCCGAATAGCCGGTTGGAACAGGTGACGGTGGAGATGATCCCGGGAGTCGATTACGGGTTCGGCCATCGGTATTCGATTTTCGAGCACAGCGTGGAAGTGGCGAAGTGGTTGAAGCAGGCTTGGGTTTTGGCGCGGGGGTGAGTATTATTCTGATATCGTAATATTTAAAGCGCAGTTCGGCATGATGCCTTGGCGGGCCAAAAATTGAAATTTTCGGTTGCGGGCGCGTCCGTGGGCGGCATTGAGCCGGGATCGGGTTGGGATGGGGTTTGACGCGGAATGCCGATGCGAAACGTGGCTCGCGCGGCGTGATCGGATGGGCGGCGCTTAACGGGCGGCGCGGTGATCCTGCGGGACGTGGTACGGCGGACCGACGCGCGCGCTACATGCGGGCGCGGCGGTGCCGGGATCGCGGCGGCCGGGGTTTGAAGGGGCAATTCGCCGGTGCGCCAGAGATCGAACAGGGATTCGATCTGGGCGATGGTGCGGGCGATGCGGCGCCAGAACAGCAGCAGCATTGCCGCTCGGGCGATGCCGTGCAGCACGCGTTCGGCCAAGCCCGGCCAAGCCGGGCGCCGGGCAGCACGGGACGGGGTGGCCGACGAGATCATTCGGCTAATATACCTTGATCGATGGCGCTGTTCAAGGTATTTTTGCCAATTATGGAATTTTTTTACGACTGGGAGCCTGGGGCTCCATGCCGTCGCGTGAAAGCGCGCTCGGGGCCTGGCGGGTCTGGGCGGCGCCCAGCCTTGCTGTGGCTTGACCGCGCTGGTGGCGTGGGGGTCTGATATCGAGCCGGCAGCAGCATGGAGCATTCCCGATGAACGATCTGGCCACCAGCAACAACCCGTATCTCGCGCTTGGGGTGCGGCCGTTCATCAATTGCTGTTCGGTGCGCACGATGCATGGCGGCAGCCTGATGCTGCCGCAGGTTCGGGCGGCGATGGCCGAGGCGAGCCGGCATTTCGTCAACCTGGACGAGTTGATGGAGAAGGCCAGTGCAAGGCTGGCCGAACTGTGCGGGGCGGAATGGGCGCTGGTGACATGCGGCAGTGCGGCGGCGGTGGCGCTGGGGACGATGGCGTGTGTCGCGGGGAATGACCCGATCAAGATGCTGCGGCTGCCGGATACCACGGGGATGGTGAACCGGGTGGTGATGGTGAAAAACCAGCGCTTTGCCTATGATCAGGCGATCCGGATGAGCGGCACGGTGATCGTGGAGGTGGAGACGATTGCCGAACTGGACAGGGCTTTTGAAGAACCCGTCGCGATGGTGGCGGTGCTGGGCACGCATGAGCATGAGAGTGCGGTGCGGATGGAAGACCTGATCGCGCGGGCCAAGCCGCGCGGGGTGCCGGTGATGGTAGATGCGGCGAGCGAGCATCTGGTGAAGCCGTCGCCGTGGCTGGTGCGGGGGGCGGACCTTGTCATTTATTCCGGCGGGAAGTTTTTGCGCGGGCCGCAGACCTCGGGGCTGTTGCTGGGGCGGCGCGATCTGGTGGAGGCGGCGTGGCGCAATGCCTCGCCGCACCAGGCGTTGGGGCGGCCGATGAAGGTGTCCAAGGAGGATGTCATCGGGCTGGTGACCGCAGTGGAGTACTGGATGGAAAGCCGCGATGTGGTCGAGGAGAATGGGCGCTGGGCGCGGGACAATGCCGAGATCAGCCGGCTGGTGACAGCGGTGCCGGGGGTTCGGACCGAGATCTTGGCGCCCGAGGGGGTGGTGATGGTGCCGGTGCTGCGGCTGATCTGGGATCGCGGGCGGATCGGGGTCGATGGGCCCGGGCTGCGGCTGGCGGTGCTGGAAGGGGCGACGCGGATCATGCTGGACGACCACTCGGCCAAGGAGGACGGGATCAATATAGATCCGTTTCAGTTGCAGCCGGGCGAGGCTAACGAGGTGGGGCGCGAGATCGCTCGGGTGCTGGAGGGGGCGCGGATCACGGCGCCGCGGGTGCTGGCGGCGCCTTCGGTTGACCTGTCAGGGGAGTGGGAGGTTCGGGTGCGGTTCCTGCATGGCGAGCGGGTGCATAAGGTGCGGCTTTCGCAGGCGGGGAACGCGATTTCTGGTGAACAGCATTCGCTGTTGTTCGAAGGGGGGGTGAGCGGGCAGATCGAGGGCGCGGCTGTGGCGTTGAGCTTTGGCACGCGCTACGAGGGCAGCAATATCCGGTATAATTTTGCCGGCGAGGCTGGGGCCGGGGCGATGGCGGGGACGGTCAATCTCGGCACTTCGACGGATCATCATCAGGGGCCGGTGAATTTGGCGCAGTTTGGGACGGCGAAGTGGAGTGCGACGAAGGTAGGCTGACAAAGACTGTACCTGCGCGCGTACCTAGTGGTTTTTGGTGCGATTGTCCCACGGGGCGACGCGCTGTAGAGGAGCCCTTATTGCCTGAGCAGTTTGGCTTCATGTGCAATCTGTTTGGAGTTCGCGCAACGACGGCGGCCGCGGCGATTTCGGCTGTTACGACGGTGTTTGCTGACCAAATCGGGGCACCAATTGAGGTCATGACGCTGGACTACCGCACAGAACGGCACGTTGTCGTGCCGTGGCCCGAAGGCTCGAAACTTCTTGATCGATTGCCTGGAGCAAGAGAGCTATTATTTTGTTATCATTACGCGCCGTCCGAAGTCCCGGAACGGATCGTAGTTAGCTATCGCGATATGCCGGGTGGCGCCACTGTGGGGGCTTCGTTCGGGAACATGTCGATGGCCGAACATCCCGCAGATATTGTGGCGGCCATAGTCCAACTGCGGCACGCAGGGATGACAATGGCGACGAATTGCGTGGTTTGCGCCGGGGGAGAAGTCGAAGGATGTCGCGATGCGGCAACGCCCACCGACGCTGTGGTTGAGATTTTGTCCGGCAAGGCGCTTGCTCATTGGTTCGCGTGCGACATCGCTTCTCTGCAAGTAGCAAGGGTGCATCACGATATCAGCGATGGATTTAGCATCGTCTTTATTGAAGGATCGACGGTTGTACTGGCCCGCACATGAAACCGGCCGGACATAGTCCTGGCCTGCTGTTGCCCGGCGACCGGTGATCGCGAATTTGATCCGTGGAAGGATTGATGGGTGATCTGGGCGGCTGGAATTGAACCCGCGGCCTGCGGATTCCAAGTCCGCCACTCTACCAAGCTGAGCTACGCCCAGGCACACGCCATCACGCTGCGGTTGCAGCGTTACGGTCGGGCCGGTCGGGGCACCTTGGTGCACATGGCGGGGCGGGCAGCAGGATGGTTCCTGGGCGGCAAGGGCTGATTTGCGGTTAGGGAGTCTTCTTTTTGTGAACAAAAAGAAGCAAAGAAGCTTTGTCCGTATTGTGGATGAGTGGTGATGGATCGCCACGGGTGGTGGTGCGTCAAGAGCCCCCCTCCGGCTCCCCCCGCCCAAGCGCGAGGGGAGAGAAGCAAGCTAATGGATGAAGTTTTTTTGCTTCTTTTTGTTCACAAAAAGAAGGTCTTTCTTGTAGTCGGACCGAGCCGGTTTTCGTTCAGCTCAGCAGCACCTTGACGTAGCTGCCGGGGGCGTCGTCCAGGGCAGGGAGTTTGCCGTCGCCGGGGGTGCGGGCTTTGACTTGGCGTTTGTCTTGGGCGGTGATCCAGCGTTGCCAGTCGGGCCACCAGGAGCCGGCGATTTCGGTGGCGCCTTGGAACCAGGCTTCGGGGTCTTGGGGCAGGTCGTTGTTGAGCCAGTGGCTGTATTTGCCGCCTTCGGGCGGGTTGACGACGCCGGCGATGTGGCCGGAGGCGGCGAGGACGAAGCGGTTTTCGCCCTTGAGGAGGTGGGCGCCGCGGTAGGTGGCGCGCCAGGGGGCGATGTGGTCTTCGCGGGTGGAGATGAAGTAGGCGGGGACTTTGACGTTGGCGAGATCGATGGGGGTGCCGGCGAGGGTGATGCCGCCGGGCTGGGCGAGCTTGTTGTTTTGATACATGTTGCGCAAATAGAAGGAGTGCATCTTGGCGGGCATGCGGGTGGAGTCGGAATTCCAGTAGAGCAGGTCGAAGGGGAGGGGGGCGTTGCCGAGGAGGTAGTTGTTGACGACGAAGGACCAGATGAGATCGTTGGCGCGCAGCTTGTTGAAGGCGGTGGCCATTTCGGAGCCTTCGAGGAAGCCCCGCTTGTTCATCTTTTCTTCGAGTTGCTTGATCTGTTCTTCGTCGATGAAGACGTTCAGCTCGCCGGATTCGCGGAAGTCCATCAGGGTGACGAAGAAGGTGGCGGACTTGATGCGGTCGTCGCTGTTCTCGGCCATCCAGGCCAGGGTGGAGGACAGCAGGGTGCCGCCGAGGCAGTATCCGATGGCGTTGATGGCGCGTTCGCCGGTGGCGGCTTCGATGGCGGTCAGCGCGTCGAGGATGCCTTCCTGCATGTAGTCTTCGAAGTTCTTCTCGGCGAGTTTCTCGTCCGGGTTGACCCAGGAGACGATGAAGACGGTGTGGCCCTGGGCTGTGGCCCAGCGGACGAAGGAGTTCCGCGGGCGCAGGTCCAGAATGTAGAACTTGTTGATCCAGGGCGGAATGATCAGCAGCGGGCGCTTGAGCACCTTGTCGGTGGTGGGGGTGTATTGGATGAGCTGCATCAGGGCGTTCTGGTAGACGACCTTGCCGGGCGAGACGGCGATGTTCTCGCCGATCTTGAAGGCGTCGGTGTCGGTCATCTTGATGCGCAGGTTGCCCTTGCCGCGCTCGAGGTCGGAGAGGAGGTTTTGCAGGCCCTTGATGAGGTTTTCGCCGCCGGTTTCGGCGGTTTTGCGCAGGACTTCTGGGTTGCTCATGAGGAAGTTCGACGGGCTCATCGCGTCGATGAACTGGCGCGAGTAGAAGTCGACCTTTTGGGCGTTGGCGGGTTCGAGGCCGTCGGCTTGGTTGACGACGTCAGTGATGTAGCGCGAGGAGAGCAGGTAGGATTGCTTGATGAAGTCGAAGACTTCGTTTTCCTTCCAGGCGTCGTCCTTGAAGCGGCGGTCGCGCGGGTCGCCTTCGATGACGGCGGGGGCCTGGACGCCCATCATGCGCTGGGCGGTGCTTTGCCAGAGCGACATGTAGTCTTTCCAGAAGCCGGCCTGGGCCTCGAGCAGCTTCTGGGGGTTGGTCATCAGGCGGGTGGTCATTTCCATGAAGGCGGCGCCGATGTTGAGCGGGTCGGCGTTGGGGGTGGTGGTGCCTTCTTCGGCCTGGCGCTTGAGCCAATCGCCGACGAGGCGCTGGCTGCGCTGGGCGATGTCGGACATGGAGCGGCTGAGCTCGGCGGGGTCGGGCATCTTGAAGGCGGGCCCATCGGGCGTTTTGGCGTCGGGCTTTTTGGAGTCAGACATGGGGTCGTCCTTTCCGTGGGCGGCGCGGCACTGCTACACCCTGGGGCGACGTTGGGGAGTCGATGCAGCTTATGCGACCCGAGTTCGGCGAGTCTGTTACAGGTCGAGTATATAGTGTTCAAGGCTGGTCCGCCAAAGGGTGGGTGGCGGCGGCGCGGCTGGTTGGGCTGGTGCTCGGGGTGGCGGGGTGCAGCTCGGGGTCGGGGTCGGAGCCGATTGCATGGTGGCGGCAGCTGGAGGGCGGGCGGTTGGCGCAAGAGCGGCCGGCGGCGCCGAATGCCGATGCACCGTATCCGAATCTGGGCAGCGTGCCGGTGCGGCCGGTGACGACGGCGGCGGCGGCGCGCGGCGGGATTGCGGCGGGGTTGGAAAGCGATCGGCGGGATGGGGCGTTTGCCGCGGGACAGCCGATATTGGCGCCGGTGGCGCGAGTTGCGGCCCCTGAGCCGGCGCCGGCGGGGGGGATTGGGGCTTCGCTGGCGGCGGCTTCCGCGCCGGTGGCGCCAGCGGCTGTCGCTCCGGCGGTGGCGCGCCCCGTGCCCCCCCCTGCCCCGGCGGCCGTTGCGCCAGTGGCTGTGCCGGCGGTTGCGCCGACGATGGCCGAGGCGGCGTTGACGTTGCCGGCGGCGCCACCGGCGGCGCCGCGCTTGCCGGGGGTGGCGGCGGTGACGGCGCCGGTGGTGGCGCGACGGGCGCCGGCGGCGGTGGCACCGGCGGTGGCGATTTTCATGCCGGGAGCGCCGGTGGCGGTGGCGTTTGCGGCGGGGTCGGCGGTGTTGCCGGAAGGGGCGGCGGCGGCGCTGCGGCAATTGGCGGCGACGCGGGCGGGGCGGGATATCCGGGTGATGGGGTACGGCGAGAGTGCTGGCAGCGATGCCGCGAGCCAGGCGGGGACGTTGCGGCTGGGGTTTGGGCGAGCGCAGGCGATGGCGGTGGTACTGGGGCAGGCGGGCGTGCCGGCGAGCGCGCTGCTGGTGGTTGGCGAGGCGGTGGGGCGGGGCGGGGTGGCGCGGATTGCGGAGTGATGGCGTGCCGCCCCCTCTGCCCTCTGGGAAGCGGGGGCGCGACAGGCTAAGTGTCTGGTTCTAGTTTCCTGTCTGGAGTGCTGCGCATGACTCGTCCGCTTTCGATCGGTATCGCTGGCCTTGGCACGGTGGGCGGCGGGGTGCTGACCATGTTGCGGCAGAACGCCGATTTGATTGCGGCGCGGGCCGGGCGGCCGATTGCGGTGACCGCGGTGTCGGCGCGGGATCGGACGCGGGATCGGGGCATGGATCTCAGCGGATTGCGTTGGTACGACGATCCCGTGGCGCTGGCGGGCGATGCCAATGTGGATGTGGTGGTCGAGGTGATCGGGGGGTCCGAGGAGCCGGCCAAGGCGTTGGTGGAAGCCGCGATGGCCGCCGGCAAGCAGGTGGTGACGGCGAACAAGGCGCTGTTGGCGGTGCATGGGGCGGCGCTGGCGGCGGCGGCGGAGAAGGCCGGGGTGGTCCTGGCGTTCGAGGCGGCGGTGGCGGGCGGCATTCCGGCGATCAAGGCGCTGCGCGAGGGGCTGGCGGGCAACCGGATCAGCCGGGTGGCGGGGATTCTGAATGGGACCTGCAACTATATCCTGACGGTGATGCGCGAGCGCGGGCGGGAGTTTGCCGAGGTTTTGGCGGACGCGCAGAAGCTGGGATATGCCGAGACGGACCCGGCGTTTGATGTCGACGGGATCGATGCGGCGCATAAGCTGGCGATCCTGGCGGCACTGGCGTTTGGCCGGCCGGTGGATTTTGGCTCGGTTTATGTCGAGGGGATTCGGCGCATCTCGGCGCTGGATATCGCGTTTGCCAATGAGCTTGGCTATCGGATCAAGCTGTTGGGGATTGCGCGGGCCACCGAGGCGGGGATCGAGACGCGGGTACATCCGTGCATGGTGCCGCAATCGGCGCCGATTGCGCGGGTGGATGGGGTGTTCAACGCGGTGGTCGCCGAAGGGGATTTTGTTGGGCGGGTGATGTTGGAAGGCCGGGGGGCTGGGGCGGGGCCGAC